>NZ_JBJLSH010000021.1:0-70637 GCF_050871905.1 Kineococcus haloalkalitolerans | reverse complement strand
GGGGGGGGGGGGGGGGGGGGGGGGGGGGGGGGGGGGGGGGCGGCGGGGGGGGGGGCCGGGGGTCGGGGGGGGGGGGGGGCGGGCGCCCCCCCCCCCCCCCCCCCCTCCTCGGCTCACGCTGGAGCTGGTGTCACTCGCCCGCGGCGACGACGTTGACGACCTTGCGCCCGCGGCGGGTGCCGAACTCCACGGCACCGGGGACCAGGGCGAACAGGGTGTCGTCCCCGCCGCGGCCGACGCCGGCGCCGGGGTGGAAGTGGGTGCCGCGCTGGCGGACGAGGATCTCGCCCGCGTTGACGACCTGCCCGCCGAAGCGCTTCACGCCGAGGCGCTGCGCCGCGGAGTCACGACCGTTGCGCGAGGAGCTCGCGCCCTTCTTGTGTGCCATGAGGTGACGTCACTCCCCGATGCTGGTGATCTTGACGCGGGTCAGCTTCTGGCGGTGACCCTGGCGCTTGCGGTAACCCGTCTTGTTCTTGTACTTGAGGATGGTGATCTTGGGGCCCTTGGCCGCCTCCACCACCTCCGCCGTCACGCGGACACCGGCGAGCTTCCCGGCGTCGGAGGTGACGTCGGTGCCGTCGACGAGGAGCAGCGGCTGCAGCTGCAGCGTCTCACCGCTGCCCGCGGCGACGCGGTCGATGGTCAGCACGTCGCCGACCGAGACCTTCTCCTGCCGGCCGCCGGCGCGGACGATCGCGTAGACCACAACGAACCCGTTTCTCTCGTTCCGAACTGTCCAAGCGCCGCTGGACACCCGGGGCGTCCGCGGCACGCGCACGACGGCGCACCAAGGGTCAAGCGTACGGATCCGGGGAGACCGGGTCAAAACGACCCGGTCTCCCCGGCCGCGTCAGGCCTCCGGGACCGCCGGGGACTCCGGCCCACCGGGGGCCGTGGTCCGCGCCGCGGCGGCGACCGCGGCGATGGCCGCCATCACCGCGGCCTCCTTCGCGGGGTCCTTGGCCGGGGCGGGCGCCTGGTCGGCGTCACCCCCGCGCCCGGTCTGCTCGACCGCGCCGCCGGAGCCGCCGGAGCCGCCGTCGTCACCGCTCCCGGAGCCGGAGCCACCGCGACCGCGGCGGCGCTTGCCGCCGCCACCGCCGTTGCCACCGCCGTTGCCGCCGCCGTTGCCACCGCTGTCGCTGCGACCGCCGCCGCCGTGACCGCCGTTCGCGCTGTCCCCGCGGCCGCCGCCCTCGCCGCGACCGGACCGCTGCGGCTCCTCGGGCGCCTGCAGCTCCTCGAGGACGGCCGCCAAGCCCTGCCCGGTGCGCTTGCGGGTCATCTGCACCAGGCCCAGGGAGGTGACCTCCGCGACCTGGTGCTTGGTGCGGTCGCGGCCCAGGCACTCCACGAGCCGGCGCAGGACCAGGTCGCGGTTGGACTCCAGGACCATGTCGATGAAGTCGATGACGATGATCCCGCCGATGTCGCGCAGCCGCAGCTGCCGCACGATCTCCTCGGCCGCCTCGAGGTTGTTGCGGGTGACCGTCTCCTCGAGCGTGCCGCCGGACCCGGTGAACTTGCCGGTGTTGACGTCGATGACGTGCATGGCCTCGGTCGGGTCGATGACCAGCGAGCCGCCCGAGGGCAGCCACACCTTGCGGCCCAGCGCCTTCTGCAGCTGCTCGTCGACGCGGGTCTCGGCGAAGACGTCCGCCTCGGACTCCCAGCGCTCCAGGCGGTCCAGCAGGTCGGGCGCCACGTCGGAGACGTAGCCGTGCACCGTGCGCCACGCCTCCTCGCCGGAGACGACGAGCTGGGAGAAGTCCTCGTTGAAGACGTCGCGCACGACCCGGACGGTCAGGTCGGGCTCGCCGTGCAGCAGCAGCGGCGCGCCCTTGGAGCGGGCCTTCTCCTGCACCGCCTCCCACGTGGCCTGCAGCCGGCGCACGTCCGCGGCCAGCTCCTCCTCGGAGACACCCTCGGCGGCCGTGCGCACGATGACGCCGGCGCCCTCGGGCACCACCTGCTTGAGGACCTTCTTCAGGCGCGCGCGCTCGGTGTCGGGCAGCTTGCGGGAGATGCCGGTCATCGACCCGCGCGGCACGTACACGAGGTAGCGGCCGGGCAGCGAGACCTGGCTGGTCAGGCGGGCGCCCTTGTGCCCGACGGGGTCCTTGGTCACCTGGACGAGGACGCTGTCGCCGGACTTCAGGGCCGCCTCGATGCGCCGCGGCTGGCCCTCCAGGCCCGCGGCGTCCCAGTTGACCTCGCCCGCGTACAGGACGGCGTTGCGGCCCCGGCCGAGGTCGACGAAGGCCGCCTCCATGCCCGGCAGGACGTTCTGCACCCGGCCGAGGTAGACGTTGCCGACCATGGTCGTCTGCGCCTTCCGGGCGCCGTAGTGCTCGACGAGGATGCCGTCCTCGAGGACGCCGATCTGGGTGACGCCGTCCTTCTCGCGCACCACCATGACGCGCTCGACGCTCTCGCGGCGGGCCAGGAACTCCGCCTCGGTGAGGATCGCGCGCCGGCGGCCCTGCTCGCGCCCCTCGCGGCGGCGCTGCTTCTTGGCCTCCAGGCGGGTGGAGCCCTTCAGCGCGGTGATCTCGTCCTCCCCGGTGCCGCCGGCGCCGCCGGTGCCGCGGGAGCGGCGGGGCTCGCGCACCCGCACGACCGTGTTCGGCGGGTCGTCCGGCGACGGCTCGTCGCCGTCCGAGCCACCGCGGCGGCGACGGCGACGGCGGCGGCGCGAGGAGGACGACTCGCCGCCGGCGTCCTCGCGCTCGTCGCGGTCGCCCGCGCGCTCGGCGTCCTCGTCGGCGCCCTCGTCGTCGGCACCGGTGCCCGCACCGTCCGCGGGACGGGCATCGTCGGTCTCGTCGGTGTCGCCGCCGTCCTCGCCCTCGGCGCGCTCGTCACCGCGGGCGCGGCTGCGGCGGCCCCGGCCACCCCGGCGGCGGCGGCGGCGCGGGGCGCCCTCGTCGTCGCCCTCGTCCTCGCGGTCGTCGCGGTCGTCGCCGGCCGCGTCGGGACCGTCCTCGTCGTCCTCGCCGGCCGCGTCCTCGCGCGGACCGCGGGCCGCGGGGTCGCCGGCGGGGTCCTCGGTCGGGTCGTCGGCCAGGTCCTCGGCGAGGTCGTCGTCGGACCCGTCCGCGTCGTCCCAGCCGCGCGCCCGCTCGTCGTCGCGGTCGTCGCGGTGGCGCGGCGGGCCGGCGGGCGAGGAGGCCCGGCGGCGGCGCGGCTGCTCGACGTCGGGCGCCTGGAAGAAGACGGCCGTCGCGCGGGCCGCGGCCTCCGCGGCCCGGTCGGCGCCGCCCGTGCGCGCGAACCCGGCGGCGCGCAGCAGGACGGGGTCGTCCATGAGGTCGTCGACGGCGGCGCGACCGCGCTCGGCGCGGTCGTCGCGCTGCTGTGCCGGCTCACCGGCCGACCGCTGGGCGGCGGCCTCCTGCGCGGCGGGCCCCGGGACCGGCTCGGGCTCCGGGGGGGCCGGCGCCACGGCCGCGGCCGCAGCGGCAGCGGCCTCCTCGGCGGTGGCCTCCGCGGCGGGCTCCTGCGCGCTCCCGGGCGCCACCTCGGCGGGCTCGGCGGGCTCGGCGGGCTCGGCGGGCTCGGCGGCCACCTCCGCGGTGGGCTCGGGGGCGGCGGCGGCCCGCGTGGCGCGGCGGCGGCGCGGCCGCGCCGCTGCGACCGGCTCGGTCACGGGTTCAGCGGCCTGGTCGGCGACCGGGTCGGCGAGCTGGTCCGCGGTGGGCTCGGCGACCGGCTCGGCGACCGGCTCGGCGACCGGCTCGGCGACCGGCTCGGTGGCGGGTGCAGCCGCCGCGGTCTTGCGGGTGCGGCGGGTCCGGCGGGGCTTGATGGTCTCCGCGGGCACGTCACCCGGGTCCTGCGCGGCCGGCGACGGCGAGGCCGCGCGGGCCTCGGCGGGGACCTCCGCCGGGGTCTCAGCGGGGGTGTCAGCGGGGGTGTCAGCGGGGGTGTCAGCCCGCGGTGCGGGGGCGTCCGCGGGCGTCGGGTCCTCGGCGCGCACGGGCGGGCCGGCGGGCCGGCTGGCGGCGCGGCGCCGGCGCGCGGGTCGGGCCGGGGTCTGCTCGGGGCCGCCGGGCGCGGGGGCTGCGGCGGCGGCGCTCTCGCCCGCCGTCGTCGCAGCGCCGTCGGTGTTCTCGTCAGGGGTCGTCGTCACGGGTCTCCGTCGCCCGCGGCGGCCGCCACACCGGTGCCCCGCGACCGCCCGGGCGTCTCGTCGGGCTCGTCGGGCGGGATCGGTCCCGACCGACGGAAGTCCAGTCGTCCACCCCGGCGGTTCGCGGTCGGTCCGCGGCGGCCGCCGGTGCGTCGCCGGCGCTCGCCGCCCGTCCCGCGGGCCCGGGGCGCCGGCCGGGCCCTGGGGCCCCGGCGCGGCCCGGACTCCCCGGTGGGGCGTCGGTCACGTCGGCGGGCCGGGCGCCCGGTGTGAGGGGACGCACGACCACGTGCAGTGTCTCACAGCGCCCGCGAGGCGGTCCGGAGCTCGCGCCGCGCGCCCCGGCGCGCCGGGCGGGCCGGGGCGCGCGCCGGTCCAGGGGTCGCCGCGCGGACCGGGGACGACCGGTGGAACGGTCCAGCGCAGGTGCTCCCCGGGGACCCGCACGTCCGCTACGCTCCCCCGCACACCCATCCAGAGTGGCCGAGAGACCTGGCTCGACGACGCCACAGCAACCACCGCGGGCTCCCCGCGGCAGGTGCTCCCGCCAGGGACGATGGAGGCAGCAGTGCGCCCTGGAGCCCCGTCCGCCCGCACCGGCCTGGTGCGGCGGCTGCACGTCGACCTCGCCCGCACGAGCTCGGCGACCTGTCGGCCGCCGGCGGCCTGACCCCCGGCCGCACCGGCCACCTCCCGGGCCCTCCCGCGCCCGATCCCCACCTCCCGCACGGACGCACGCGTCCGCGACCCCCCGGAGACCACGCATGCCCTCGCCCGCGTCCCAGCAGCCCCACCCGTCTCACGCGTCCCCCCTGTCCCACCGCGCGCGGTCCCTCGACGCCCTCCTGCGCGCCCGCACCTCCCGCCGCCGCCTGCTCGGCGGCGCCCTCGGCCTCGGCGGCCTGGCCGCGACCGGCTCCCTGAGCGCCTGCGGCGGCGCCTCGAGCAGCAGCGCCCTGGCCGCCGAGCCCGCTGCCGACCTGCGCGGTGCGACGATCAAGCTGATGGTCAACCAGCCGCACCGGCTGGCCTTCACCGAACTGCTCGGCCCGGCCTTCGCCGAGGAGTTCGGCGGCACGCTGGACGTGACGGCGGTCCCCTACGACCAGCTGACGAGCCAGCAGGTCCTCGACGTGCAGGGCGGCGCCGGCGAGTTCGACGTCTTCGACTACTTCTACTTCGGCCTGGGCGACCTCGTGGAGGCCGAGGCGCTGGTCGACCTGACGGACTGGATCGGCGCCAACGACGACATCGCCGCCGACGACTTCCTGCCGGCGGTCCACGACCCGTACACGCTGCTCGACGGGCGCCGGTACGGCCTGCCGTTCGACGGCGACACGCACGTCCTCTACTACAACGCCGAGGTGTTCGAGCGGTACGGCGTCGCGCCGCCGGCCACGTGGGACGAGTACGACGAGGCCGCCGCGAAGATCACCCGCGACTCCGGCGGCAGCGTCCACGGCGCCGTCGTGCAGGCGCAGCAGGTGCCGATGATCCTCGGCTGCTCCTTCGTCAACCGCCTGGCCGGCTACGGCGGCACGCTCGTGGACGACTCCGGCCGCCCGACCCTGACGAGCGAGGCGGCGGTGGCCGCGCTGCAGCACCTCGTGGACGTGCAGCCGCACGCGCTGCCCACCCCGCTGCAGACGGGCTTCGACCAGGCCAACTCCGCCTTCCTGGCCGGGCAGGGCGCCATGATCGACACCTGGACCGACCTGGGCCTGAAGGCGCAGGACCCGGAGAGCTCGCAGGTGGTCGACAAGTGGGGGGTCGTCACCCTGCCGGTGGGCGGGTCGAACACGACGCCCCGCACCGCGCTGGAGGCCGGCTTCGGCCTCGGGGTGTCGACGGGGTCGGGGCAGCCGGAGGTCGCCGCGGCGTTCGTGAAGTGGGCGACGGACCGCGAGCGCAACTTCCTGCTGGCCTCCACCGCCGGGTCGGGCATCGACCCGGCCCGCACGAGCGTGCTGGAGTCGCCGGAGTACGCCGCGGCGGCCGGCGCCGCGACCGACGTCATCCGCGAGGGCCTGACCAGCGACGCGCTGGCCTGGCCGCGGCGGGCGGGGGCGCCGAAGCTGCTGCAGGACCTCGTCGACCAGCTCGCGCTGGCGATGCAGGGCAGCCAGGACGTCGAGACGGCGCTGGGCACCGCGCAGGACACCTGGGAGCGCGAGCTCGGATGAGCAGCGGCCTCGACGTCCGCCGCGTCCCGCGCCAGGGGCGCCGCGCGGTCACCGGTGGCGGCGCCCCGCCGCGCGCGGTGCCGGGGCGGCACCGTCCCGGCCACGTGCCGGGCTGGCTGGCCGCGCCCAGCCTGCTGGGACTGCTCGTCATGCTCGCCTACCCGACGGTGTTCGTGGTCCTGCTGGCGTTCTCCGACTCCTCGCTGGCGCGTCCGCTGCGCGGCTCCACCGGCGTCGCCAACTTCGTGGAGGCGTGGCAGTCGGTCGCGTTCGCCGGGTCGCTGGTGCGCTCGGTCGTGTTCGCGGTGGCGGCGTCGCTGGGGACCACCGCGCTGGGCACCGCGCTGGCGCTGCTGCTGCACGCGCGCGGCACGCGGTTCGGGGTCGTGGGCACGGTGCTGCTGCTGCCCCTGGTGACCCCGCCGGTGATGGTGGGCGTGGCGTGGAAGCTCATGCTCGCCCCCGTCGGCGGCGCGTTCGGCGGGGTGTTCAGCGCCCTCGGGTTCCCGGGGGCGAACCCGCTGGGCGACAGCGTCGGGGCGTTCGCCGCGCTCGTCGTGATGCACGTGTGGCAGTGGACGCCGCTGGTGACGCTGCTGGTGTTCGCGGCGCTGCTGGGGGTGGACGAGGAGCTGCGGGAGGCCGCGGCCCTGGACGGCGCGGGCCGGGTGCGCACGTTCACGCACGTCGTGTGGCCGGTGGTCCTGCCCAGCGTGCTCGGCGTGCTGCTGGTCGAGCTCGTCGTCGGGCTGAAGGTGTTCGACCTCGTCGCGGTGGTCACCCAGGGCGGGCCCGGCCTGTCGACCGTGGTGACGAGCTTCGAGATCTACCGCACCGGCATGCGCGGCAGCTACGAGATCGGGGTGGCCGCCGCGCAGACCCTCGTCTTCGCCCTGCTCGTCGGCCTGCTGACGACCGCGGTGACGCTGCTGCGCGCCCGCGCCGTGCGGGCGGACCGGTGAGCGCCGCGGTGCTGCGCCGCAGCGGCCTGCGGCTCGTGCTGGCGCTGGTGGCGTTCGTGGCGCTGGTGCCGGTGCTGTTCCTCGTCTCGCTGTCGCTGCGCAGCGTCGACGACGTCGCCAACGGCGGCTGGCTGCCCACGCGGCTGGTGTGGGACAACTACCCGGCCGCGTTCGCGACGGTGGACCTGTCCTCGATGCTCGCGAACTCCTGGGTCGTCGCGGTCGGCGCCACGCTCGTCACGTCCCTCATCGCGGTGCCCGCGGCGTACGTCACCGCCCGCGCGGGCGCGCGCGGGGAACGGCTGCAGACGCTCCTGCTGGCCAGCTACTGCGCACCGCCGATCGTGGCGGTCCTGCCGCTGTACTACCTGCTGAAGTCCGGCGGGCTGACCAGCAACGTGCTCGGCCTGGTCCTCGTCAACGGCCTGGCGAACGTCCCGGTGGCCGTCTGGCTGCTCGACGGGTTCGTGCGCCGCGTGCCGCTGGAGGTCGAGGAGGCCGGCTGGGTGGACGGGCTGGGCACCACGGGCGGACTCGTCCGCCTCGTGCTGCCGCTGCTGGCGCCCGGCCTGGTCGCGGCTCTGCTCATCTGCCTGTTCCTCAGCTACAACGAGTTCCTGTTCGCGGTGTCGTTCGCGAGCAGCAGCAGCAGCCAGACCCTGACGGTCGGCCTGTCGCTGTTCCAGGGCGACCGCACCGTGCAGTTCGGCCAGCAGGCCGCGGCCTCGCTGGTCGGCATCGTGCCGATGTACGTGCTGGCCGTCGTCGCGCAGCGCTGGCTCGTCGGCGGGCTGTCCGCCGGCGCCGTGAAGTGACCCCCACCGACCCCGCCACCCCTGGGAGGCCGACGTTGACCCGCCGCATCCACCTCAACGCCTTCGACATGACCTGCGTGGCCCACCAGTCGCCGGGCCTGTGGCGCCACCCGGACGACCAGTCGCACCGCTACGACGACCTGCGCTACTGGACCGACCTGGCGAAGCTGCTGGAGCGCGGGCGGTTCACGTCCCTGTTCGTGGCCGACGTGCTCGGGATCTACGACGTGTACCGCGACGGCCCGGAGACGGCGCTGCGCGAGGCGGCGCAGGTACCGGTGGGCGACCCGCTGATGGCGGTCTCCGCGATGGGCGCCGTCACCGAGCACCTCGGGTTCGGGCTCACGGTGTCGCTGACGTACGAGAAGCCGTACGCGTTCGCCCGCCGGATGGCGACGCTGGACCACTACACGAACGGCCGGGTCGGCTGGAACGTCGTCACCTCCTACCTGGAGAGCGCGGCGCGCAACCTCGGCCTGGACAGGCAGGTCCGCCACGACCAGCGCTACGAGCTGGGCGAGGAGTTCCTGGAGGTCTGCTACAAGCTGTGGGAGAGCTCCTGGGAGGACGACGCCGTCGTCCGCGACGCCGAGGCCGGGGTGTTCACCGATCCGGCGAAGGTGCACCCGGTCGAGCACCACGGGGAGTTCTTCGACGTGCCCGGCATCGGCCTGACCGCGCCGTCGCCGCAGCGGACCCCGGTCATCTTCCAGGCCGGCGCATCCCCGCGCGGCATCGCGTTCGCCGCCCGGCACGGCGAGGCGGTGTTCAACACCGCCACCCGCCCGGAGGTGATGCGCCCGTGGGTGGACCGGCTGCGGGCCGAGGTCGCCGCCGCCGGGCGCGACCCGCGCAGCGTCAAGGTGTTCACCCTCGTCACGATCATCACGGCCCCCACCGACGAGGAGGCGCGCGCCAAGCACGAGGAGTACCTGCGGTACGTCAGCTACGACGGCGCGCTGACCCTGTACGGCGGGTGGAGCGGGCTGGACCTGTCGACGTACCCGCCGGACGAGCCGCTGGAGTACGCCGAGACGGAGGCCGTGCGCAGCGCCGTCGAGGCGTTCTCCACGGCCGACCCGCACCGGAGGTGGACCCCGCGCGACATCGCGCACCACGTCGGCATCGGCGGGATGGGCGCGGTCGTCGTCGGCTCGCCGGCCACGGTGGCCGACGAGCTGGAGCGCTGGATGGACGTCGGCGACGTCGACGGCTTCAACTGCGCCTACGCCGTCACCCCCGGCACCTTCGAGGACCTCGTGGAGCTGCTGGTCCCGGAGCTGCAGCGCCGCGGGGTGTACCCGGAGGACTACGAGGGCGAGACCCTGCGCGAGTCGGTGTACGGCAAGGGGCAGGTGCACCTGCGCGACGACCACCCCGGCGCCCGGTACCGCGCCTCGCTCGTGCACGCCCGTCAGGAGGAGAACCGATGACCACCACGACCGAGCCCACGACCACCGCGGGCGCCACGGCGGCCGGTCCCGTGCCGGCGGACGCCGACGCCGCGCTGGCCGCCGCCCGGGGGGTGGCCGCCCGCCTGGCCGAGGACGCGCTGGAGCGCGACCGGGCCGGTGCCGAGCCGTTCACCGAGGCCGGCCTCCTGCGCGCCGCCGGCCTGCCCGCGCTGCTGCTGCCGCGCGAAGTGGGCGGCGGCGGGCACCCGTGGTCGCTCGCGCTGGAGGTGGTGCGCGAACTCGCCACCGCGGACGGCTCGATCGCCCAGCTGCTGGCGTACCACTACGTCAACGCCCACAACCTCGTGTGGGTGGCCGACGAGGCGGGCCGCGAGCGCTGGGGCGTGCCGTCGGCGCGCGCGCAGTGGCTGTGGGGCGACGCGGTCAACCCCGTCGACCCCGACCTGCAGCTCGTGCGCGACGGCGACGGCTACCTGCTGCGGGGCACCAAGAGCTTCGCCACGGGCGCCAGCACGGGCGACGTGACGGTCGTGGGCGGGGTCGCCGACGACACCGGCCGCGGCCTGCTGGTCGTCGTGCCGCGCGAGGCGCCGGGGTTCGTCAAGGGCGGCGACTGGGACAACCTGGGGCAGCGGCTGTCGGCCAGCGGCAGCGTCCACTTCGACGACGTGCGCATCGACCCCGACGCCGTGCTCGGCAGCCCCGAGGACGGCGGGCCCTTCGGCTCGCTGGTCACCCCGGCGATCCAGGCGGCGTTCGGGCACTTCTACCTGGGCGTCACGCGCGGGGCCCTGGAGACCGCCGCGGCGTACACGCGCACGACGTCGCGGCCGTGGCTGCTCTCGGACGTGCGGGAGGCCGCGCAGGACCCGTACGTGCTGGCCACCTACGGCCGCCTCGTCGCGCGGCTGCGGGCGGCGGAGGCGCTGGGCCGCAGCGTCGGCGCGGCCCTGGACGAGGCGCATGCGCGCGGCGCGGACCTGACGTGGCACGAGCGCGGGGAGGTGGCCGAGGAGATCGCCGCCCTGAAGGTCGTCAGCTCCGACCTGGCGGTGGAGGCCACCTCGGCGGTGTTCGAGGTGACGGGCGCGCGCGCCACCGGCAACCGGTACGGCTTCGACCGGTTCTGGCGCAACGTGCGCACGCACACGCTGCACGACCCGGTGCAGTACAAGGCCCGCGAGGTCGGCGACCACTTCCTCAACGGCACGCACCCGCCGTTCACGCTCTACACGTGAACCGCCCGCGCGGCCGGGCACGGGCCCGGCCGCGCGGTGGCGTCGTGGAGGACGCTCAGGGGGTGTGGCGCAGCAGGACGGCGCCGTGCGGTTCCAGGCGCACGGGGACGGCGGTGCTGCCCGGCGCGACCCCGCGGGTGACGTCCTCCTGGCGGGTCACCTCCACCGTCGGCACGACCTGCCCGCTCCACAGCTCCTGCACGGTGCCCAGCCGCGCGGGCAGGTCCACGTCCAGGCTGTCGAGGGCGACGTCGAGGGGCTCGTCGCCGAGGTTGAAGGCCGCGACGTAGCCCGTGTCCCCGTCGCGCGCCGTCCACAGCACGAGCGGGTCCTCGCGGAACACCTCCCGGTTGCCGCTGGCGCCCAGCACCGCCAGCACATCGTCGTTGGTCAGCAGCGCGATCGTGGCCGGGTCGGAGCCGGGCAGGTCACCGCCGACCATCAGCGGCGAGCGGGCCACGACCCACAGCGTCACGAGGGTCCGCCGCTCGGCGGGCGTCAGGCGGTCGTCGCGGGGCTCGCCGCGCTCGGCGCGGATCCCGATCCGGCCCAGCGGCAGCATGTCCCCGTCGGGCCAGCCGCCGGGGCCGGCGTGCGGGGCCCAGCGGGCGAAGCGCGCGAAGTTGGCCTCGACGTCCTCCCACCGGTCCCACAGGTCGTCGCAGATCCGCCACATCGTCGCGTGCTCGCGCAGGTGCTCCAGCCGCGCCAGCGACAGGTCGCGCCCCGGGGACAGGCTCACCGTCATGGGCCGCCCGCAGCCGGCGACCGCGCGGGAGAAGGCCTCGATCTCCGCCCGCTGGTACGGCCACAGCATGTCGTCGACCTTGAGGAAGTCCACGCCCCACCCGGCGTACAGCGCCAGCACGGAGTCGTCGTAGGCCTGCGCGCCCGGGTGGCGGTGGTCCAGGCCGAGCATGTGGGGGTTCCACTCGCACACGTTCGCCGGGTCGGCGACGTCGGCGGCGCTCGCGCCGGTGCCGAGGACGGGCGTGCCGCGCTCGACGGCCAGCCGCGGGACGCCGCGCATCACGTGGATCCCGAAGCGCAGCCCGAGGTCGTGCACCTGCCGGGCCAGCGGGCCGAAACCCGCTCCTGCGGCCGCGCTGGGGAACCGCACCGGGTCGGGCAGCAGCCGGCCGTGCTCGTCCAGGTGCAGCGGCGCGCCGGTGTTGTAGCCGTGCGCCCTGGCGGTGGGGTCGGACCAGTCGATGTCGACGACGACGGTGTCGAAGCCGTGCGGCAGCAGGTGCTCGGCCATGAACCGGGCGTTGGCGAGGACCTCGGCCTCGGTGACGGTGGTGCCGTAGCAGTCCCAGCTGTTCCACCCCATGGGCGGCCGGGCGCTCACGCGCGCAGCGCCGGCGGCAGCAGGTCGGCGTGGGCGGCGAACAGCTCCTCGGTCATGGCGCGCGCCTGCTCCAGCGTGCAGTGCACGGAGGTCAGCGGGTCGAGGGCGACGGCGTGGTGCACGTTCTCGCGGTCGCCGGTGAGCGCGGCCCGCACGGCGAGGGTCTGCACGCCGATGTTGGTGCGGTTCAGCGCGGCCAGCTGCAGCGGCAGGTCGCCCACGGCGGTGGGCTGGACGCCGTTGGCGTCGACGAGGCAGGGCACCTCCACGCACGCCTCCGGCGGCAGGTTGCCGATCGCGCCGGTCGCGTTGGGCACGTTGCCGTAGACGACGGCGGGCACGCCGGTGACGACGGCGTTGACGATGACGGCGCCGTACTCCACCGACGGCGCCAGCTCGGTCTTGAGCGCCTCCAGCTGGGTGTCGATGTCGCCCTGGTCGTCGTGGGCGGAGCAGATCTCGTAGTAGTCCCAGCGCTCGGGGACGTAGCGCAGGACCGTCTCGGGGTCCTTGCGGAACCAGGGCACGTACTCCGAGGCGTGGTGGCTGGACTCGGTCTCGAAGTAGCCGAAGGCGTTCATGAGGGTCGTGCGGACCTGCTCGTTGCCGCCCTCGTAGGTGCTGGCGCCGGCGGCCTCGCCGCTGTGGTCGCCGTCGTCGCCGAGCAGGTCGCCAGCGGCGCGCCCGACGACGTGGCGCTCGTTCATCACCTCGCGCAGGCGCGGGTAGAGGTCCTCGCCGCGGTGGCGGAAGCTGAGGATCCACGCCTGGTGGTTGATGCCGGCCGACAGGTAGCTGACCTCCTCGTAGGGGACGCCGAGGGTGCGGGCGAGCATGCGGGTGGTGCCCTGCACGCTGTGGCACAGACCGACCGTCCGCAGCCCCTTGGCGTTGAGGAAGGCCGTCGCCATGGCCATCGGGTTGGCGTAGTTGATGAACACCGCGTCGGGGCAGACCTCGAGGGCGTCGGCGGCGATGGCCTCGTAGGCGGGCACGGAGCGCAGGAAGCGGAACACCCCGCCGGGCCCGACGGTGTCGCCGACGGGCTGGTCGACGCCGTAGCGCCGGGGGATCTCCACGTCGTGCCGGTAGGAGGCCACCCCGCCGACCTGGAAGGTGATGATGACGAAGTCGGCCCCGTCCAGGGCCGCCCGCCGGTCGAGGGTCTCCACCACGTCGGTGCCGAAGCCGTGGTGGGCGACGAGCTTGCGGGCCGCGTCCGCGACGGGCCCGAGCTTGCCGGCGTCGACGTCCATGAGGCACAGCTGCGCCTCGCGCAGCGCGGGGAAGCTGAGCAGGTCGCCGATGAGCCGGAACGGGAAGACGAAACCACCGGCACCGATGATGGTGATCTTGGGAGAGCGCGTCGTCGCCATGCGGGCGACGCTAGGCGGGCACCGGCGTCGGGGGCTTCTCGCGGGCGGGTGCGGGCTTGCAGGATCCTCAGGTCCGGAGGAGTTCCCGGCGAGTCCCGCGAGCGCCGCTCACGCCCCCCGCAGCGCCACGACCGGCTCGACGCGGGAGGCCCGCCGCGCGGGGAACCACCCGGCCAGCAGGCCGACGAGCCCGCCGAGCGCCACCGCGCCGACGGCGACCAGCGGGTCGACCACCGGTGTCCACCCCCGCGCGAACGAGACCGCGAGCAGGGCCAGCACGCCCGTGGCCGACCCCAGCAGGCCGCCGACGGTCCCGACGATCACGGACTCGGTGACGAACTGCGCGGCGATCTGGCGCGGGGTGGCTCCCAGCGCGCGGCGCAGCCCGATCTCGCCGGTGCGCTCGACGACCGACAGGGTGGTGATCCCGGCGATGCCGACGGCACCGGCCACCAGCACGACGCCCGACAGGACGAGCAGCACGACGTTCACGTCGGCCTGCACGTCCCGGGCCAGCGCGGAGCGCCCGGCGGGGGCGCGCACCTCGACGCTGGCCGGCTCGTCCGGCGCCAGGGCGGTGGCGGCCTGGGCCCCCACCTGCGCGCCGGAGTCGACGAGCACCCGGGCCTGCACCTCCCCGGGCACGGGCAGCTGGAAGTCGCGGCGCGCGGCGCCCGTGGGGACCACGACCGCGTCGAGCAGCTCCCCGCGGGCCGCGACCCCGTCGAAGATCCCGACGACCGCGTAGGCCAGGCCGTCGACGAACACCGACGGCTGGGTGTCCACCCGGCTCACGCCCAGCCGCTCGGCGGCCCGGGCGCCCAGCAGCGCCACGCGGTCCCCGCGCCGGTCGTGCCCGGCGTCGAAGGCGCGCCCCGTCGTCACCGTGCCCTCCAGGGTCTCCAGCAGGCGCGCGGAGGCGGCGAACAGCCGCGGCGGGGCGACGGGCGCCTGGGAGGGGTCGTTGACGGGGACGGCGGTGATGGTCGCGCCCTCGGCCAGCGGCACCTCGGCGACCACGGCCGCGGCCTGCACGCCCACCAGCCGCTCCACGCGCTCCACGGCGTCCCACGGCAGCCGGCCGGCGGCGACGCTGCGCCCGGCGCCGACCTGCGCCTGCGCCGGGACGGCGACGAGCTGGGTCGCGGCGAACCGGTCGAACTGCCGCGACAGCTGCAGCGCGGTGGTCTGCGCGAACCCCAGCGTCAGCACGAGGGCGGCGATGCCGACGACGGTGCCCAGCAGCGTCGTCACCAGCCGGCCCGGCCGGCTGCTGAGGTCGGCGGTGGCCTCCACCAGCAGGTCGCCGGCGGAGAAGCGGTCGGCGCGCGGCACGGGGGGCGGGGCCGGCGACGTGGACGGGCGGGCGGCCGCGCGCCGGCGCGGGAGCCTCACCGCACCTCGCTCAGCCGGCCGCCGGCGATGCGCAGCGCGCGGTCGGCCCGGTCGGCGACGTCCGCGTCGTGGGTGATGACGACCACGGAGATGCCGTCGCCGTTGAGCTCCTCGAGCAGGCCCATGACGTCGGCGGTGGTGTCCTCGTCGAGGTTCCCCGTCGGCTCGTCGGCCAGCAGCAGGGCGGGGCGGGTGACCACGGCGCGGGCGACGGCCACGCGCTGGCGCTCGCCGCCGGACAGGGTGGCCGGGCTGGCGCCCAGCCGGTGCGACATGCCCACCCGCTCCAGCGCGGCCAGCGCCCGCTCCTCGCGCTGCGCGCGGGGGGTGCCGCTGTAGAGCATGGGCAGCAGGACGTTCTCCAGCACCGTGCGGCGCGGCAGCAGGTGGAAGGCCTGGAACACGAACCCGATCCGCGAGGCCCGCAGCGCGGAGCGGCCGGCCTCGTCCAGGTCGCCGGTCCGGACGCCGCCGAGGAGGTACTCGCCGACGCTGGGCCGGTCGACGAGGCCGAGGACGTTGAGCATCGTCGACTTGCCCGACCCGCTGGGGCCGACGACGGAGACGTAGTCACCGGCCCGCACGGTGAGGTTCACCGCCTTCAGCGCCTGCACCTCCGGCGGCCCGGGGAACGAGCGGGTGACGTCCCGCAGCTCGACGAGGGCACCGGCCACTCAGCGGCCCACCACGACGAGGTCGCCCTCGGCGAGCCCGCCCTGCGGGGCGCTGACCTCCACGGCCCCGTCGGCGGCCAGGCCGGTCTCCACGACGACCAGCCGCGTGCGGGCGTCGTCGCCGGCGCGGGGGTCGCCCTCGACGACCTCGACGCGGCTCTCGCCCCCGGCCCCGGCCGACAGCGCGGCGAGGGGGACGGACAGCACCGGGCCCTGCGTGGCGCCGACCGGCAGGGAGACCCGCACGTTGGCGCCCTGCAGCTCGCTGACCTGCTGCGGGGTGAAGGGGTCGGGGTCCAGGTCCACCCGCCAGCGCGAGGAGTCGTCCTCCCCCGGCGCCACGGCGGCCACGACGGCGCGGTGGGTGCTGCCGTCGGGCAGGTCGAGGAACGCCTCGGCGCCCACGGCGAGCAGGCGGGCGTCGGCCTCGGCCGCGGACCCGGACACGCGCAGGGCGGCCCCGGAGACCGTCATGGCCGGGCCCTCCAGGAGGCCGCCGCGGGTGGCGCTCGTGGCGTCCACGCGCCGGGGCAGCCCGGACAGGTACAGCACCTCGCCGGCGGGCAGGCTCGGCAGAGCCTGCTCCCGGGCCTCGGCGAGCGCGTCGCGCGCGTCGCGCAGCTGCTGCTCGGCCGCGGTCACCGCGGCGCGCTGGGCGCTGGTGTCGGCGGGCGCGTCCAGCTGGGCGCGGCGCAGCTGGGCCAGGCCGAGCGCGTCCTCCAGGTCGGCGACCAGGTCCGGCTCGGCCGGGTCCTGCGCGCGGGCGGAGTCCACGGCGCGGCGGGCGCTGGCCACCGCGTTGTCGGCTTCGCGCACCTCGACGGGGTCGGCGCCGGAGCGGGCCCGCTCCAGGTCCGCGCGCGCGGCGGCCAGCGCCTGCTCGGCGCCGCGGACGCCCTCCTGGGCGGCGCGCACGCCGTCGGCGGCCCCCTCGGCGCTCTCGGGAGCGGGGTAGCCGGCCTGCTCGTACAGCCGGGTGACGGCGGCGGCCGCGCGGGCGTCGAAGACGTCGCCGGAGGGGTCGCCGCCGTCGAGGCCGACGGCGCGCAGGGCCTGCTTGAACTGCACGACGTCCGGGCCGGAGACCCCGACCTGCAGCGTCCGGTAGGCGGGCAGCTCACCGGGCAGGACGATGACGGGGCGGCCGGCGACCTCCAGCGCGATCGACAGGGCCACGAGCTCGTCCCCGGGGGCCGGCACCCTCCCGGTGACGACGGGCGGGCCGGGCACCGACGAGGTGTCCACGCGCACCTCGACCGCGTCGGAGTAGGCGACCTCGCCCCGGATGACGACGTCGTTGCTCAGCTCGCCGTAGGCCACGGGGGCCGTGATGAGCCCCGGTTCCGGAACGCCCTGCGCCTGCGCGGGGCCCAGGGCGGAACGGCCCAGCAGCAGCCCGACGACCAGGCTCACGGCGGCGGCGGCCGCGACGGCCAGCAGGGTGCGGTTGCGGCGCAGCACGGCGGCCGCCCGCCCCGTCCGCGGGCCCCGCTGCTCCCGACGCGCCCGCGCCCGCGCCGGCGCGGCGTCGTCCGGACCGGTGCCGGTGTCGGTGTCGGCGGGGTCCTCCGCCAGTTCCCGGAGCAGCTCGTCGTCGCCGGGCGCGCTCGCGGCCCGTCCGCGGTGCAGCGCCACGCCTCAGCGACCCTGCTCGGCCGCGGCCCGGGCGGCGTCCAGCTCGGCGCGGTGGTCGTCGACGAACCGCTGCTCCTGCTCGAACGTGACCTCCTCGACCCGGTCGCGGTAGTCGGTCTCCTCCCGGCAGTCGAGGTCGGCCAGCGCCACCTCGACCTCCCGCTCGCCGAGGGCGTCGAGGGCGGCCTGGTCGACCTCCCCCTCGGGGCCGGGCGACTCGTACAACCGGTTCAGCTCCTCGCTGACGGAGTTCACCGCGTCGCCCTGCGCGGCGAGGCCGGGGTGACCGGCGGCGGACATGCAGTCCGACCACGCGGCCTCCACCTCGGCCATGCCCGGCCAGGAGGTCATCCCCTCGTAGAAGGTGCCGATCTCGTCCATGAGCCCGCGGAACTCCTCGCCCTGGAGCGGGTCGTCGCCGACCACCTCGTGCTGCGCCGCGCCGTAGCAGCCGTTCTTCGTCCAGTCCCACTCGTAGGAGCCGTCCTCCATGGCGGCCATGTCGTCCTCGGAGGGCGCGGGCCCGGACAGCGCCTCGTAGTAGGCGGCCTGCTCGGACTCGCTCAGGCTGGCGACGTAGTCGCCGTTGGGGTCGGTCCACTCCTCGGGGGGCGCTTCCTCGGCCTGCTCGGAGGACGGTGACGTCACCATGCCGTAGCCGTACTGGGCGACCCACTCGCGGGACTCGGGGTCCCACTCGTCGTCGCTGCTGTAGGTGACCGACGAGCTGGCCGTGTTGGGCTGGTACTCGAAACCCTGCTCGCTCATGCACGCGGCGACCAGTTCCTCGGTGCGCCGGTTCTGCTCCTCGTACTCCGCCTGCTGCGCGGCCTCGTCGAGCTCGCCGCCGTAGAAGGACTCGAAGTAGGCGCCGAGCGGCGAGGTGCGCTCCTCCGCGCGGCCCTCCGCCGGGGAGGAGGAGCAGGCGGCCAGCAGGCACGCCGCGACGAGCGGGACGGTGATCGTGGTGCGGCGCTTCGCGGGCATGGTTCTCTCCTCGGGGTGCTGCTGCGACCGTAGCCGGGCGGACGTCCCGCGCGGGCGCGTACGCGCCATCCGGCGCGCCACGTCCGTCCACGGGCTGACCCGGTCCCACCGCGGGTCCACCCCGGGTCCACCCCGGGTCCACTCCGGATCCACCCCCGGTCCACCCCGGGTCGACCACGCCCCCCGGCCGGGGGGCGCGGCGTCGCGGCGGTCCGCGTTCGGGGCACGTCCTACGGTGTCCCCGTGGCGGACACCGAGGTCCTCGGGCCGGCGCTGTGGGTGCACCGCGGCGCCGCGCCGTCGATGCCGGCGTTCCACCGGCACGACGACCTGGAGGTGAACCTCGTCGTCCGCGGCCGGCTGGAGTACCTGTTCGCGGGTGCGCCGGTGGTGGTCCCCGAGGGGCACCTGGCGCTGTTCTGGGCGGCGTCCCCCCACCGCCTGCTCCCGGCGCCGGGCGCGGGCCCCAGCGACGTGTGCTGGGTGCACCTGCCGCTGGCGGAGGTCCTCACGTGGTCGCTGCCGCCCGGCGGGCTGGCCGACCTGCTGACCGACCGCGTCGCGGTGGTGCCGGCGACGGAGGTCGGCGCCCACGTGGAGGCGCTGTTCACCTCCTGGTGCCGCGACCTCGCCGGGGCGGGCGGGGACCCCGGGGACCCCGCGGCCGTGCTGCTGGAGGCCAACGCCCTGGTGCGCCGGGTGCTGCGCGCGGCGCGCGAGCACCCGCCCGCGGCGCCCGGGGGCGACGAGGCCGGGCACGTGGTGGCGATGGCCCGCTTCGCCGCCGACCGGTTCCGCGGGCCGGTCACGGTGGCGGACGTGGCGCGGGCGGCGAACCTGCACCCGCACTACGCCGCCGCCGTGTTCAAGCAGGCGCTGGGCACCACCATCGGCGAGCACCTGACGCGGCTGCGGGTGGCCGAGGCGCAGCGGCTGCTGCTGACGACGACCCTGACGACGGCGGCCGTCGCCCACGCGGCGGGGTTCGGCTCGCAGAGCAGCCTGTACGCCCACTTCGGGCGGGCGACGGGCCGCTCCCCCGCCGCCTACCGCGAGGGCGCGACCCGCGGCCTCGCCCGGACTCTCACTCGAACAGGGCGTTCAGCCGCTCGTTGACGGCCGTCAGCGACTCCGGCTCGGCGTTGAACGCCATGACGTTGTCCATCGCGGACTGCATGAGGCTGTTGATCTCCGAGGCGTTCAGGACGGCCGGGAACGGGAACGTCGTCCCCTGCTCGATCTGGTCGGTGTAGGCGCTGACGTCCAGGCCCGTCCGGCCGAGGGACTCCTTCGAGGCCTCCGTGGTCGACTCCAGCGCGGGCATGACCACGCCGGCGTCCGCGACGACGCTCTGGCACTCCTCCGAGGCCAGGTACTCGACCCACTCCCACGCCGCCCCCTTGACCTGCGAGGAGGTGAAGATCGAGTCGGCCAGGGAGTTCTGCATGGCCGAGCGCTCCCCGCTCGGCCCGATCGGCGTGGGGGCCAGCGCGAGGTCGATGCCCTGCAGGTTGCCGTAGGTGCCGACCGTCCAGGAGCCCTCGGTCGCCATCGCGTAGCGGCCGGCCTGCATCTGCTGGTCCATCGAGCCGCCCTCGGTGAAGGCCAGCGGCGGCATGTAGCCCTTCTCGATGAGCCCGCGCCACCAGGCGATGGTCTCCTGGAACCGAGGGTCGTCGTAGTTGAACTCCGTGCCCCACGCGGGGGCGTCCATGTACCACCAGCCGGTGGTCATGACGAGGTAGGACCACTCCGTCTGCCCGTAGAAGGCGCCCGAGCTGTTCAGCCCCAGCCCGTAGACGGCGATCCGCTCCGGGTCGAAGCCGGGCTCGTCGCCGCGGACGCCGTTCTGGTCGACCGTCAGGCGGGCGATGACGTCCTCGTAGGTGCCGCCGTCCTGCGGGTTCCAGGTGAGGTTCTCCATCTCCTCCTCGGTGATGCCCGCCTCCTCGGTCATCTCCCGGTTGTAGTAGAGGCCGATGGTGTCGAAGTCCTTGGGCAGGCCGTAGCGCTTCCCGTCGGCGCCGACCCACAGGTCGGTGCTGCCCTCGACGTAGGCGTCGAGGTCGATGCCGGCCTCCTCGACCTGCTCGTCGATGGGCACGAGCAGCCCGCGCTCGGCGAACTCGCCGTAGCGGGAGGTGTGGTTGACGAAGACGTCGGGCGCGGAGTTGGCGACGAACCCGGTGAACAGCTTGTTCCAGTAGTCGTCCCAGCCGAACTGCTCGATGAGGATGTCGATGTCCGGGTTGAGCGCTTCGAAGTCGGTGGCGCACTGCTGGTAGGCGGGCAGCTGCGCCGCCTCCCACATCCAGTACGTCACGGTCCCGCTGTCCCCGTCGGCCCCGGGGTCGACGCCGTAGGAGGCGCAGCCGGACAGCAGCAGGGCGGCGGTGGCGGCGGCGGCCGTGACGGCCGTGGACCGGCGGCGGGTGCGTGCGCGTGCCATGGGGGACCTCACTTGATGCCGGAGAAGCCGATGGAGTTGACGATCTTCCTGCTGAACACCGCGAACAGGAGGACGACCGGCAGGGCCGCGAGCAGGGTGGCGGCCATGAGCCCGGCCCAGTCGGGCGTGCCCTGCGGGGTCTGCGAGCGGAAGACGCCCAGGCCCACCGTCAGGACGCGCACGCTCTGGTCGCTGCCGACGAGCAGGGGCCAGAAGTACTCCCCCCACGCCTGGATGTACTGCAGGATCGTCAGGGTCACCAGCGGCCCGGACGCCATCGGCAGGATCACGGTGAAGAAGCGGCGCACCACCCCCGCCCCGTCGATGCGGGCGGCCTCCTCGACCTCGCGCGGGATGCCGAGGAAGAACTGGCGCAGGAAGAAGATGGCGAACGGCGTCATGAAGAAGAACGGCAGGATGATCCCCGCGTACGTGTTCAGCAGTCCCAGGTCGCGCATCAGCAGGAAGTTGGGCAGCTGGGTGAAGATCGGCGGGACCATGAGCGCGGTGAGGAAGACGAAGAACACCGCGTCCCGCCCGGGCCAGCGCAGCCGCGCGAAGGCGTAGGCGGCCATCGCGCCGAAGAACACCTGCCCGGCGGTGATGAACGTCGCGACGACCACCGAGTTGAGCAGGTAGCGGCCGATGTCGACGGCCGCGCCCGACCCGCCCTGCGCCTGGGCGTCGGCGGTCGAGGCCAGGCCCAGGACGCGCTCGAACGCGCCCAGGGTCGGCTCCACCGGCAGCGGGTTGGACGGCTCGGCCGCCAGGAAAGCGCCGTTGGAGAAGGCCGTGCGCAGCATCCAGTAGAAGGGGAAGAGGGTGACGGCCATCATGAGGACGAGGGCCGTCCAGGCGAGGACCCGGCCGACGCCGGGGCGTCCCCGGCGTCCGGGGCCGGCACCGGGGCCGGTGCCGGAGAGGGCGATCGCCTCGTCGAACGTGCTGGCGGTGGTGGCCACGTCGCCTCCTGGGTGTGGTCGCCCTCAGGCGACGTCGGACTCGTTGGCGCGCATGAGGCGCAGCTGGAAGAAGGCGACGACCGCCAGGATCGCGAACAGCACGACGGAGACCGCGGAGGCGTACCCGAACTGGTAGCGCTGGAAGGCGAGGTCGAAGATGTAGTACTGGATGACGCGGGTCGCGTCGCCCGGCCCGCCGGACGTGGTGACCGCCACCGTGTCGAAGGCCTGGAACGAGCCGATGACGGTGATGACGAGCACCAGCGCCAGGATCGGGCGCAGCAGCGGCAGGGTGATCCGCCAGAACATCTGCCACTCCGAGGCGCCGTCGACGCGGCCGGCCTCGTAGACGTCGCCGGGGATCATCAGCATGCCGGCGAACAGCAGCAGGGCGGTGTAGCCCAGGTGGCGCCAGGTGTTGACCAGCGCGATGGTCGGGATGGCCCAGGCCTGGTCGCCGAAGAAGGCGACGGGGTCGAAGCCCACCCAGCCGAGCACCTGGTTGGTGATGCCGATCTGCGCGTCGAGCATCCAGTAGAAGACGAGCGCGACGACGACGTTGGAGACCAGGTAGGGCAGCACGATGACGCTGCGCACGAGCGTCGAGCGGGTCAGCCGGTGCAGCAGGACGGCCAGCAGCAGCGCCAGGACGGTCTGGGTGCCGATGTTGATGAGGACGTACTGCAGGGTGACCCTCATGGCGTTCCAGAAGGTCGCGTCCGCCAGGACCGCGCGGTAGTTGGCCAGGCCGACGAACTCCGGCCGGTTGAAGACGTCGTACTCGGTGAGGCTGAACCACAGCCCGCGCAGCGTCGGCCAGAAGTAGAAGACCGTGAAGCCGAGCAGGGCGGGGGCGATGAACGCAAGCGCGGTCAGCCGCTCGCGGCGCGAGCCGTTGACGTCCGGGCGCAGGGCGGTGCCGTCCCGGCGCGAGCCGGCCACGACGACCGGGGCGGCACCGACGTTGTTCGTGGTGGCCATGCGGGTCACACCTTCCGGGTGCGCAGGAGGAGGAGCTGCTGGGGCTGCAGCGCGGGGGCCCGCAGGCCGGCCACCGCCAGCGCGCGGCCGCTCAGCCGCACGCCGTCCGTGAGCCAGGGGGCGGTCGAGGCGGTGCGCAGCGCGGGGGCGTCCCCGGGCGCCTGCGCGCTCACCTCGTAGACGGCGTCGGGGTCCAGCCCCGGCAGCCGGACGGTGCCGGGGACGGAGGTCTCCGGGGTGGTGAGCTGCACCAGGGCGAACAGCCCGTCGGCGCGGTCGGCGGCGACGACGCCGTGCAGCGCCGAGGCGGGGTCCGGGGAGTCGGCGCGCACGACGGTGCCGGTGTGCAGGAGGGGGCGCAGCTCCTTGTAGAGCGCGACCCAGCGGGCCAGCTCGGCGCGCTCGGCGGCCGGGGCGCGGGTGAGGTCCCACTCGACGCCGAAGGAGGCGAACAGCGCGGTGCCGGCGCGGAAGGACAGGTCGTTGGCGCGGTGGGTGGTGTGCGAGACGCGGTCGCCCACGTGCGAGCCGACGAGCTCCGGCGGCAGCAGCTGGGCGGTCCAGCGCTGGATCTGCTGGCGCTCCAGCGGGTCGATGCAGTCGCTGGCCCACACGCGGTCGGTGCGCTCGAGGACCTCCAGGTCGATCCGCAGGCCGCCGGAGGAGCACGACTCGATCTCCACCCCGGGGTGGCGGGCGCGCAGCTCGTCCAGCAGGCGGTAGTACGCCAGGGTCTGGGCGTGCACACCGGCCTCGCCGCCGGGGCCGGACCCGGCCTCCAGCAGGTCGCGGTTGTGGTCCCACTTCAGGTAGGCGATGTCGTTCTCGCGCAGCAGGGCGTCCAGGCGCTCGAGCAGGTACGCCCACGCGTCGGGGTTGCCGAGGTCGAGGACCTGCTGGTGGCGCGAGGGGACCGGTGTGCGCCCGCCGGTGGCCAGGACCCAGTCGGGGTGCGCGCGCACCAGGTCGGAGTCGGGGTTGACCATCTCCGGCTCGACCCACAGCCCGAACTCCATGCCGAGGCCGCGCACCACGTCGATGAGCGGGGTCAGCCCGTCGGGCCACACGTCCTCGTCGACGTACCAGTCCCCCAGGCCCGCGGTGTCGTCGCGCCGGTGCCGGAACCAGCCGTCGTCCAGGACGTAGCGCTCGGCACCGACCTCCGCGGCGGCGCGGGCCAGCTCGGTCAGCCGGCCCAGGTCGTGGTCGAAGTAGACCGCCTCCCACGTGTTGCACACCACCGGCCGCGGCGAGCGCGGGTGCGAGGGGCGCGAGCGCAGGTGCTCGTGGAAGCGGGCGGCGATCCCGTCGAGCCCGGCGGACGAGTGCGCGGCGTACACCCAGGGCGTGCGGTAGTCCTCGCCGGCGGCGAGCCGGACCTCCCCGGGCAGCAGCAGCTCCCCGCCGGTCAGGACGGCGTCGCCGGAGGACAGGCGCTCGGCCACCGCGCGGTGGTTCCCGCTGAACGCGACGTGCTGCGCCCACACCTCCCCGTGCCGGAAGCCGAACCCGGCCGTGCCGGCGGCCAGGACCAGGGGGGCGTCGGCGCCGGTGCGCCCGCGGCGGTTCTCCCGGGTGTGGGCGCCGACGACCAGGGGCAGGCGCTGCGGGCTGCGCTCGCGCGCCCAGCGGCCGGCCAGGTCGAACACCTCGGTGGCCGCGGCGGGCACGGGCAGGGCCGGCGCCAGCTGCCCGACCTCGTAGGGGGTCTCGCCGGTGTTGCGCACGGTGGCGCGGTGGCGCAGCAGGCCGCTGGGCAGCAGCTCCAGCTCCAGGTGCAGCGCCAGGCCGGCCTCGGCGTCCTCGGCGTCCACCCGCACAGCGCCCCCGGTGCCCCCGGCGTCCTGCTGCACGTCGACGGACGAGGGCGTGAACCGGGTGGACCACGAGCGGCCGGCGCGGTGCCCCGCGAGCCCGGGCGTGCCGCGCCAGCCGCGGGACTGCTCGGGCAGCAGCGCGAGGACCGTGGGCTCGTCGAGGTCGTTGTTGACGACGGTGGTGCGCGCGGCGCTCGCGACGGCGGCCAGCCCGGCCCCGTCGAGGTCGCCGAGGTCCGCGCCCCAGTGGACGACGACGGGCAGCCCGCCGGCGGGGAGGGTCAGCAGCAGGGACGTCCCGGCGGCCCGCAGGTGCACCGGGTCGGCCGGGCCGTCCAGGTCTCCCGGGCGGGCGCCGGTCACCGCCCCGCGGTCGGCCGGGGCAGGTTCGGTGAGGGTCACAGGGGCTCCATGCGCACGTCGTCGTGGTCAAGCCGCTTTCGTGGTGGAAGTTCTACGCCGTCGGGCTGCCGCTCGTCAACCACCGCGGAGCCACTTCGCCGACAATTTCGTCGCTCCGGGCTTTCGCTGCGATACTCGGACGGGGGACGCGACGATGCGGACCCCGACGCGGAGGAGGAGGACGCCGTGGTGCGAGACCATGCGGCCGTGCGTGCGGACCGGGACGGGGCGACCGTCGGTGGCAGGGTGCTGATCGCCGGGGACGGCGGGCGCCCGCGCACGTCGTGGACGCCGCTCACCGGCCCGGCCCACGAGATCGCGCTGGAGGTGCTGCTCGACGGCCCCCTGCCGCGCAGCGAGCTGGCCCGGCGCCTGGACCTGTCGCCCGGCAGCCTGACCCGCCTGTCCAAGCCGCTCATCGACTCCGGCCTGCTGCGCGAGATCGGCAGCGCGCAGGACCCCGTCTCCGGCCGGCCCACCCGCCCCCTGGACGTCGACGAGGACGCCCACCACTTCGTGGGCGTGAAGCTGACCGGCGACACCGCCCACGGCGTCCTCACGACGCTGCGCGCGCACGTCGTGGCCCACCGGGACACCGTCCTGCCCGAGGCGTCCCCGGGGGCCGTCGTCGCGGCCGTCGTCCACCTCGTGCAGGGCCTGCGCGAGGACCTGCGCGCCACCGAGCCCCACCCCGACCGCGGGGTGCGGGCCGTCGGGGTCAGCCTCGGCGGCAAGGTGGACGCGGACGGGACGGTGGCCAGCGCCCGCTACCTCGGCTGGGAGGACGTGCCCCTGGGGCGGTTGCTCGAGGAGGCCCTCGGCCTGCCCGTCGTCGTCGACAACGACGTGCTGTCCCTGACCCGCGCCGAGCAGTGGTTCGGCACGGCCGCGCGCTGCGACCACTTCGCCGTCGTCGTCGTGGGCACCGGCGTCGGGTACGGCCTCGTCGTCCACGACGAGGTCGTCGACCGGCCGGACGCCGGGGTCGGCCTGCTCGGGCACTTCCCCCTCGACCCGAACGGCCCGCTGTGCCCGGAGGGGCACGCCGGCTGCGCGGACGCGGTGCTGCCGCGCGCGGCCGTGGAGGCGCGCGCCTCCGTGGCCCTGCGCAGGCCGGTCGCCTTCGAGGAGGTGCTCGGGCTCGCCGAGGAGGGGCAGCCCCTGGCGCGGCGCGTCGTGGACGACTCCGCCCGCGCGCTGGGCACGCTCGTGGCGGCGATCGCCAACACCACCATGCCCAAGAAGGTCGTCCTGTCCGGCGAGGGCGTGCGGCTGGCCGAGGTGGGCCGCGAAGCCCTGTGGGACGGGATCACCCGCCACCGCAGCGTCCACGCCTCCCCGCTCGACGTCGACGTCCAGGTCACCGGGTTCGCCGAGTGGGCGCGCGGGGCCGCCATCACCGCCGTGCGCACGTTCGTCCTCGGGCAGCGGCGCTGACGCGCCCCTACCCTGGGAGGGTGACCGGCACCCGAGCGCACGAGCGCGGCGCGCTGCTCGTGCGCCGCCGCCACGTGGACCTGTGCCGCACGCACGCGGCCACCTGTCCGGCCTGACGAGCCACCGGCGCGCCCCCGCGCGCGCCGCCCCGTCGTCCGAGCAGGAGCCGCCCGTGACCCGCGTGCCCGCCGCCCGCACCTCCCCCCGCCCCGTCCCGTCCACCTCGCCCGCTGCGGCCGGCGAGCCGCTGCGCGTCGCCCTCGTGGGCGCGGGCCCGCGCGCGCTGGGTGTCCTGGACCGCCTGGGCGTGCACGCCGCCTCCCTCGCCCGCCCGATGGAGGTGCACGTCGTCGACCCCCACCCGCCCGGCTCCGGCCGGGTGTGGCGCCCGGACCAGCACCCCCTGCTGTGGATGAACTCCCGCGCCGCCGACGTCACGGTCTTCCCCGACGAGACGTCCACCCTCACCGGCGAGGTGCGTCCCGGGCCCACCCTGTTCGCCTGGTTGAGCGAGCACCGCGACCGCCTGGCGCGCCAGTTCGCCGCGGCCGGGCAGGAGGAGCTGCGGCGGGAGGTGCTGGCCGTGCGGGAGGGCACCTTCGTCTCCCGCGCCCTGGGCAGCCGCTACCTGGCGGCCGCCTGGCGGCGGGTGGTCGACGGCCTGCCCGCCACCGCGTCGCTGCACGTGCGCGCGACCCGCGCCGTGGACCTGCTGGACGCGCCGGACGGCGGGCAGGTGCTGCACCTGGAGGACGGGACGGCGCTCGCGGTGGACGCGGTGCTGCTGGCGCAGGGCCACCCCGACGTCGAGCCC
Source organism: Kineococcus haloalkalitolerans (assembly GCF_050871905.1). Lineage (NCBI taxonomy): Bacteria > Bacillati > Actinomycetota > Actinomycetes > Kineosporiales > Kineosporiaceae > Kineococcus > Kineococcus haloalkalitolerans. Next base: position 43,609 of record NZ_JBJLSH010000021.1, on the reverse strand, counting down.
GGCCCGCGCGAGCGGGAGCTGCAGCGCCTGGCGGCCGGGCACGGCCTGACCTACCTGGCGCCCGCGTACACCAGCGACCTGCACACGGCCGGCGACCTGGACGCCCTGCGCCCCGGTGAGGACGTCCTCGTCCTCGGGATGGGGCTGGCCTTCGTCGACCTGCTCGTGCTGGTGGGCGAGGGGCGCGGTGGCCGGTTCTCCCCGGGCCCGGACGGCGGGCTGGTCTACGAGCCGTCGGGCGCCGAACCGGTCCTGCACGTCGGCTCGCGCCGCGGGGTGCCCTACCGCTCGAAGATCACCTACGAGCTGGTGGAGCGGCCGCCGCTGCCGCGCTGGTTCACCGTCGAGGGGGCCCGGGAGCTCGCGGGCCGGCTCGGCCGGCCGCTGGGGCTGCGCGCGGACGTGTGGCCGCTGGTGGCCCGCGAGCTCGCCGGCGCCCACTACCACGAGCTGTTCGCGCGCCACCCGGAGCGGACGAGGGTGCCCGCGGCGGAGTTCGAGCGGGCGTTCGCGGCCGCGCCGTGGGGCAGCGCCGAGCTGGACGCCCTCCTGGCGCGGGCCGTGCCGGCCTGCGAGGACCGCCTGGACCTGCACCGGCTCGACCGCCCCCTGGACGGCTGGTCCGGCGCGGACGCGACCGCGGTCGGCGCGAGGGTCGCCGAGCACGTCGCCGCCGACGTCGCCCGCCGCGGCGACCCGCGGCACTCCGCCGACGCGGCCGTGTTCGCGGCGCTGCTGTCCTGCTACGTCACGACCGCCGAGCTGGCCCGGCAGGGCCTGCTGGACGCGCGGTCGGCCGCGGTGGACGTCGACGGCTGGTGGCACGGGTTCTTCAGCTACGTCGCCAGCGGCCCGCCGCCGCAGCGGCTGCAGCAGCTGCTGGCCCTGCACCGCGCGGGCCTGGTCCGGTTCCTGGGCGCCGACGCCGCCGTCGACCTCGACCCCGCGACCGGCACCTGGCGGGGCCGCGCCGGCAGCGGACCCGGCGTCGTGCACGCGCGCGCCCTCGTCGACGCCCGCCTGCCCCCTCCCGGCGTCGCGCGCACCACCGACCCGCTGCTGCGGGCGCTGCACGCGCGCGGGGAGGCGCTGGAGCAGGAGTTCCGCGACCCGGGCGGCGTGGTCGTCACCGGCGGCCGGCTGGCCGTGGACGCGCACCAGCGCCTCGCGCTGGCCGGCGGCGGCGCGCACCCGCGGCGGTTCGCCGCCGGGCCGTGGGTGGCCGGTGGCGGGTGGGCGGCGGCGTTCGCGCGCCCGCGGCTGGACGCGGGGTTCTTCCGGCTCAACGACGCCCTGGCGCTGGACCTGCTGGCCGCCGCCGGGTCCGGGGACCCGGCGGCGGGCGGTCTCAGCGCCGCAGGGCGTCCTCGAGGTCGCTGAGCAGGTCCTCGGGGTCCTCCAGGCCCACCGACAGCCGCAGCACGCCGTCGGTCAGGCCGATCGCCGCGCGCCCCTGCTCGCCCAGGCGGCGGTGCGTCGTCGTCGCCGGGTGCGTCGCCAGCGACTTCGCGTCGCCGAGGTTGTTGGAGATGTCGACCACGCGCAGCGCGTCCAGCACCTCGAACGCGCGCTCCTTCGCGCGCCCGTGCGGCGCGTCGACCTCGAACGTGACGACGGTGCCGCCCAGCCGCATCTGCCGCCGTGCCAGCTCCACCTGCGGGTGCGAGTCCAGCGTCGGGTAGCGCACCCAGCGCACCGCGGGGTGGCGCTCGAGGTGCTCGGCCAGCCGCAGGGCGGTCGCCGCCGAGTGCCGCACGCGCAGCCCCAGCGTCTCCAGGCCCTTGGCCAGCACCCAGGCGTTGAACGGGCTGAGCGAGGGACCGGTGTGCCGGGTGAGCTCCTTGAACCGCCCGCCCAGGAACTCCTCGCTGCCGAGCACGGCGCCGCCCAGGACGCGGCCCTGCCCGTCGATGTGCTTGGTGCCCGAGTACACGACGACGTCGGCGCCCAGGTCCAGCGGCCGCTGCGCCACCGGGCTGGCGAACGCGTTGTCCACCACGACCACCGCGCCGGCGGCGTGCGCCAGCTCGCTGACGCGCTCGACGTCCACGAGGGACTGCACCGGGTTCGCCGGCGTCTCGAAGAACACCGCCTGCGCGGGCGTGGACAGGGCCCGCTCCCACTGCTCCAGGTCCTCGCCGTCGACGAACTCCGTGCTCACGCCCCAGCGGGGCAGGAACTCGTCGAGCACGACGAAGCAGGAGCCGAACAGGCTGCGGGCGGCCACGACCCGGTCGCCCGCGCCCAGCAGCGCCGCCAGCGTCGTGAACACCGCCGACATCCCGCTCGACGTGGCCGCGCACGCGGCCGCGCCCTCCAGCAGCCGCAGCCGCTCGGTGAACACGGAGTTCGTGGGGTTGCCGTAGCGGGAGTAGACGTAGCGGTCGACCTCGCCCGTGAACGCGGCCTCGGCAGCGGCGGCCGACTCGTACACGTACCCGCTGGTGAGGTAGAGGGCCTCGGCCGTCTCCTCGAACCCCGAGCGGGCCAGGCCGCCGCGCACGGCCAGCGTGTCCGGGCGCAGCGGGCGGCGCGCGCCGCCGTCCCCGGCCGCTCCCCCGTCCGCGCTCACGACTGCCGCCACGGCAGGCCGTCGGCGCGCCAGCCCGCGCCCCCGCGGTGCCCGTGCTCGTCCAGCGGCCCCTCGAAACCGTCGAGGACGTTGAGGGCCCGGCCGAACCCCGCGGCGGTCGCGGCCTCCGCCGCGGCGACCGAGCGCACGCCCGAGCGGCACAGGAACACCACGGGGCCCTCGTGGTCGGCGGCCACGCCGGCGGCGGCCAGCTGCTGCAGGAACGTGCGCCCCGGCGGTTCGCCGGGCACCGGCGACCAGGAGACCAGCACCGGTTCCCGCCGCAGGCCCGACAGGTCCGGCACCCCGACGAAGCGGTGCTCCGCCTCGGTGCGCACGTCGACGAGGACGGCCGTGGCGTCCTCGCGCAGCAGGTCGTAGGCGTCCCTCGGCGTGAGGTCCCCGGCGTACGGCACGTCTCCTCCATCGGTCCCGGCGTGAGCACCCCGCTCGGAGGGGTTGCTGCGGCGTCGTCGAGCCAGGTCTCTCGGCCGCTCTGGATGGTCCGGCCACCCTAGCCCGCCGCGGGCTGCCGCACGGGTTCCCGGCGCGCTACCGGCCCAGCCGGCGGTGCATGACGTGCAGGCCGACCAGCCCGTGCTCGGGGTGGTCGAAGGCCTCCGGCACCGTGGCCAGGACCGCGAAGCCGAGGGAGCGCCACAGCGCCACGGCGGCCGTGTTCGTCTCCACGACGGCGTTGAACTGCATCGCGCGGTACCCGTCGGCGGCCGCCGCGGCCACGACGTGCTCGCCGAGGGCGCGCCCCACACCCCGCCCGCGCGCCGCCGGGGACACCATGAAGCTGGCCGTCGCGACGTGCGCGCCCCGGCCGGGCCGGTTCGGGCCGCTCTTGGCCGTGCCCAGGACGGTGCCGTCCTCGTCCACGGCCACGACGACCCGCCACGGCGGCGGCTGCACCCACAGCTCGCGCGCCGCCTCGGAGATCAGGCCGCCGGGCAGGGCGTACGTCTCCCCCTCGGCGACGATCTCGTCGAAGAAGGGCCACACCCGCGGCCAGTCGTCCTCGGTCAGGTCGCGGATCAGCACCCCGGGAGGGTAGCCAGTCGACCGCCGGTGCCCGCGCGGCGGCGGGGCGGGCGGCGCCGGCCGACCAGCTGCCAGCTGCGCGCCACCGCCACCAGCTCGGGGCGCTCGCACAGCGCCCGCTCGAGCTCCAGCAGGTCCTCGTAGTACCCGCGCTCGCCCTTGCGGGCGTCGGGCAGCAGGTCGGTGACCACGCGCACCCCGAAGCGGAACTCCACGGGCGTCCCGGCCGCGGCGAGGGCCTCCTCGACCCGGTCGGCGGGCAGCGGCGCGCCGGCGTCCTCCCCCGCGGGGCCCTCCCCCGCCAGCAGGCGCCGCGCGCCGCGCAGGTCGTCCTCGCGCACCGCCGCCCGCAGCGCGGCGGCGGCCGAGCCGGGGCCCAGCACGGACAGGCACCCGCCCGGGCGGACCCGGGAGGCCAGCGCGGCCACGTCCGCCGCCAGGTCCGCCGAGGAGCCCGCCCCGGGGCGGTGCTGCAGCACGTCGTGGCACAGGACGAGGTCGAACGTGCCGCCCCCGCCGCCGGTCAGCGCCGTCAGCGCCACCACGTCACCGAGGTCGGCCTCGACCGTGCGCACCCGCTCGGCCACGCCCGCGCGGTGGGCGGCGGCGCGGGCGCGCTCCAGCACCAGCGGCGCGGAGTCGAGGGCGGTGACCTCGGCGCCGCCGTGCGCCAGGGCCACCGCGTCGCTGCCGTCGCCGCAGCCGACGTCCAGGACGCGCAGCGGTCGGCCGGAGACGGTGCGGCAGACGACCGCCAGCGTGTGCTCGACGAGCGTGTGGCGCAGCCGGCCCCACGGGGCGCTGCGCCAGGCGACCGCGGCCTCCTCCGGGTGCGGCGGCTCGCTCACCGCCGCCTGCCGACGAGGTGGAGGTTCCCGTCCGCGTCCACGGCCCGGTGCGCCACCGCGCCGCCGGCGGCGACCACGGCAGCCGCCAGCAGGTCGGCGGCCAGGTGCAGGTGCCCCGGCGAGGACCCCGACGACCCGGTGGACCCCGGGGACCCGGAGGACCCGGACGGCCCGGACGCCGGCGGCGGCACCGTCAGCGACAGGTGCCCACCGGGGCGCAGCGAGCTGGTCAGCGCGGCGACGTCGGCCTCGGCGCGCGCGACGCTGCCGCGCAGGTGCAGCACGTCGTGGCAGCAGACGACGTCGAAGGAGCCCGACCCGCCCGCGCGGTGGCGGGTCAGCGCCGCCAGCGCCGCGAGGTCGTCGAGGTCGGCGGCCACGGTGCGCACCCGGTCGGCCACCCCGGCGAGCGCGGCGGCGGCGCGGGCCTGCTCCAGGGCCGCCGGCAGGCGGTCCAGCACCGTCACCTCGTGCCCGAGGGCGGCGAGCAGGAGCGCGTCGCGGCCCTCGCCGCCGCCCGCGTCCAGGACGCGCCACGGGGCCGGCCCGAGGTCGGGGCCGGCGGCGCGCACGAGCGCGGCCACCGGCCCCGGCACGTCGTGGGCCGTTCCCGTCACCTCTCCGGGCCGACGGCGACGGGCACGCGGACCGCGTTGCCCCACTCCGTCCAGCTGCCGTCGTAGTTGCGGACGTCGCGCAGGCCCAGCAGGTGGGTGAGCACGAACCACGTGTGGCTCGAGCGCTCACCGATGCGGCAGTAGGTGATCGTCGGGGCCTCGACGTCCAGGCCGGCCTCGCCGAGGTAGATCTCCTCCAGCGCGGCGCGGTCCTTGAACGTCCCGTCCTCCGCCGCGGCGCGCGCCCACGGCACGCTGGCCGCGCCCGGCACGTGGCCGCCGCGCACGGTGCCCTCCTGCGGGTAGTCGGGCATGTGGGTGCGCTCGCCCGTGAACTCCTGCGGGGAGCGCACGTCGATCAGCGCCCCGCCGATGTGCTCGCGCACCTCGGGCAGGAACGCCCGCGCGGTGCGGTCGTCGCGCTCGACGACGGGGTAGTCGGCCTGCTCGCGCTGCGGCACCCCGGTGGTCAGCTCGCGACCCTCGGCCTGCCACTTCGCGCGGCCGCCGTCCAGCAGGCGCACGTCCTCGTGGCCGAACAGGGTGAACACCCACAGCGCGTAGGCGGCCCACCAGTTGCTCTTGTCGCCGTAGAACACGACGGTGTCGGTGCGGCGGATCCCCTTGGCGGACAGCAGCCGCGCGAACCCCTCGCCGTCGAGGTAGTCGCGGGTGACCGGGTCGTTGAGCTCGGTGTGCCAGTCCACCTTCACGGCGCCGGGGACGTGGCCGGTCTCGTACAGCAGGACGTCCTCGTCGCTCTCGACGACGACCAGGCCCTCGCGGCCGAGGTTCTCGGCGAGCCAGGTGGTGCTCACCAGGCGCTCGGGGTGCGCGTACTGCGCGAACTTCGGCTCGGACGTGTCGGCGGGCAGGGCGGTGCTGGGGGTGGTGCTGGTCATGGTCGGCTCCGGTGCGCTGGGGTGGGCGGGTGGTCGCGTCGCGGGGTGCCGCGCCGGCCGTGGCCGGGCGGCGGGCCCGGGCGACAGGCCGCCGAGGTGCGCCGGCACAGGTCGACGTGGCGCCGCGACCAGGACCGGAGCGTGGTGGCGCGCCAGCGGGCGCGGTCGTCGTGCATGAGCGTGGGCCCTCTCCATCGGCCCTGGCGGGAGCACCCACGCCCTCCGGGGAGGGGGGTTGCTGCGGCGTCGTCGAGCCAGGTCTCTCAGCCGCTCTGGATGGTGTGCGGGCCCAGCGTGGCGGGCTGCGGTGCGGGTTGTCAACGCCCGCGGCCGGTCCCGCGCGGGGACCGGCCGCGGGGTCCTAGCGGCGCAGGACGGAGCGCGCCAGGCGGTTGCCGATGAGCTGGCCCACCTGCACGATCACGATGATCGTGGCGACCGTGACGTAGACGACGCCCCAGTCGTAGCGCTGCGAGCCGTAGGTGATGGCGTAGTTGCCCAGCCCGCCGCCGCCGATGAGGGCGGCCTGCGCGGACATGTCGACGATGCCGACGTAGATGAACGTGTAGCCCAGGATCAGCGGGCCCAGGCCCTCCGGCACGAGGACCGTGAACAGGATGCCCAGGCGCGAGCCGCCGGCGGCGCGGGCCGCCTCCACGACGCCCGGGTCCACCGACACCAGGCTCTGCTCGACGATGCGCGCCACGGCGAACGCGGCCGCCAGCGAGATGGCGAACGTCACGGCGTTGTTGCCGACGGTGGTGCCGACGGCCAGGCGCGACAGGGGTGCGACCGCGGCCAGGAAGATGACGAACGGGATGGGCCGCACCACGTTCACCAGCAGGCCCACCACGGCGAACACCGCGCGGTTGCTGAGGATGTTGCCCGGGCGGGTGGCGTACAGGGTCAGGCCGATGCCCAGGCCCAGCACGCCGGAGAACACCATCGAGACGAGCGTGATGAACAGCGTCTCCCAGATGGCGGTCCGGTAGACGTCCAGCGTCGCGAGGAAACCGTCCACGTCACTCCTCCTCGTCGACGCGCACGCCCGCGCCGCGCAGGGCGGCCACGGCCGCGTCCGCGGCACCGGGCGGGCCCGTCAGCTCGTACGTCAGGGAACCGATGCGCCGCTCGCGGATCTCCCCGATGCCGCCGTGCACGAGCTCGGCGCTGACGCCCGCGTCGCGCAGCACGCCGTCCACGCGCGCCAGCAGCCCCGGCTCCTCGGTGATCTGCACCGACACCAGCCGGCCCGGGTGGCGCGCGCGCAGGCGCTCCAGCACGTCGGCGTCCGGCCGGTCGTGCAGGGCGCTGCGCACGAACCGCTTCGCGGCCGCCGAGCGCGGGGAGGTGAACACGTCGTACACGTCGCCGACCTCGACGACGCGCCCGTGCTCCATGACCGCGACGCGGTCGGCGATCTGGCGCACGGCGTCCATCTCGTGGGTGATGACGACGACGGTGACGCCCAGCTCGCGGTTGACCCGGCGCAGCAGCGCGAGCACCTCGGTGGTGGTCTCCGGGTCCAGCGCGCTGGTGGCCTCGTCGGCCAGCAGCAGCGGCGGGTTCGTGGCCAGGGCGCGGGCGATGCCGACGCGCTGCTTCTGCCCGCCGGACAGCTGCTCGGGGTAGGCGTGGGCGCGGTCGAGCAGGCCCACGAAGTCCAGCAGCTCGGCGACCCGGGCGTCGTGCTCGCGCTTGGGCACGCGCGCCACCTTCAGCGGGTATGCCACGTTGCCGGCCACGGTGCGCGAGCGGAACAGGTTGAACTGCTGGAAGATCATCCCGATCCGCTGCCGGGCGCGGCGCAGGTCCTTCTCCCCCAGCGTCGTCAGGTCCTGCCCGGCGACGACGACCCGGCCACCGGTGGGGGGCTCCAGCGCGTTGAGCAGGCGCACGAGCGTGGACTTGCCGGCGCCGGAGTAGCCGATGACGGCGAGGACCTCGCCCTGCGCCACCTCGAGGGTGACGTCGTCCACGGCGCGGACGACGTCACCCCCCGGGCGCCGGTAGTGCTTGGAGACACCCTCCAGCGAGACGATGGCGGCCATCTCAGCCCTGCGCCGCCCGGGCGTCCTCCTCGATGGCGGCCAGCTGCTCCTGCAGCGTCGCGGCGTCCACGTCGCGGACCACACCGCCGGGGTAGTCCTGCGAGAACGCCTCCAGGACGGCCGGGTCGTGGAACAGGGCGGCCAGGTCGAGGTACGTCTGGTCGTCGGCGTCCTCGGCGCGGGTGACGAAGAGGTTCACGTACGGCGCGGCCTCGGGGCTCTCCGGGTCGTCGGCGAAGACGACGTCCTCGTCGGCGAGGTCCGCGCTGGCCGCGTAGTTGTTGTTGACGACCGCCGCGGCCACCGAGCCGCTCTGCAGCGCGTTGGCGGTCTGCGAGGCGTCCAGGGAGACCAGCTCGACGCGGGAGTCCTCCACGTCCTGCAGGTCGGAGAACGGCGTGCCGCCCTCGCGCAGGGTCAGCAGGCCGGCGGCCTGGAGCACGAGCAGGCCGCGGGCCTGGTTGATCGCGTCGTTGGGCAGCGCGACCTGGGCGCCCTCGGGCAGCGCGTCGGCGCTGTCGGCGGTGGTCGAGTACAGCGACAGCGGGTAGACGGCCGTGGCGCCGATGGGCTGCAGGTCGTCGCCGGCGTCGACGTTGTAGTTCGCCAGGTACTGGGTGTGCTGGAACTGGTTGATGTCCACCTCGCCCTGCGCCAGCGCGGGGTTGGGCAGGCTGTAGTCGGTGAAGTTCACCAGCTGCACCTCGACGCCGAGGCGCTCGGCGGCCAGGTCGGTGTAGGTGCGCCAGAACGGCAGCGCCTGGTCCGAGACGCCGATGCGCACGGTGCGCTCGGTCGCCGCGGTGGTGGCCGAACCGCCGCCGCGGCTCAGCAGGACGCCGACGACGACCGCCACGACGACGACCGCGGCGACGATCCCGGCGATCAGCGGGGTGCGGCTCTTCGGCTTGTCGGGCAGGGAGGGGGTGGTGCTGCTCACGGTCTTCTCCTGGGGTCGGCGCCGTCCCCCGCAGTGGCGACGACGTCGTTGGGCCGCAGGACAGCTGGTCCGTCGAGGACCGGTTCACACGCTTGCGGGGCGACCCCGCCGGGCTTCCACCTGGGGCACCCCACCGCGGACGAGGGTTGCCGGTCAGCTAGCCAGGGCTTGTCGCTGACGCTCGATGCCGTGCAGGACAGTAGGCAGGCGCCGCTCACGCGGTCAAATCGGTCCTGAGAGGCGCGCCTCCCACCGGGCGGGAGGGCCCGGAGGGTCCTCCTCAGGCCCGCTGGACGGCGTCGGCGAAGGCCGCCCAGCTGAGCAGCGCGCACTTCACCCGGGCGGGGTAGCGCGCCACCCCGGCGAGGGCGACGCCGTCGCCGAGGACCTCCTCGTCGCCGGTGTCGGCGCCGCGGCTGGTGAGCATCGCCTGCATCGCCGTGCGCACCGCCAGCGCCCGCTCGAGCGGCTGCCCGACGACGAGCTCGTGCAGCACGGAGGCCGAGGCGCGGCTGATGGAGCAGCCCTCCGCCTCGAAGGAGACGTCGCGCACGACCTCCTCGCCGGGCGCGCCGGCCAGGTCCAGGCGCAGCGTCACCTCGTCCCCGCACACGGGGTTCACGTGGTGCACCTGCGCGCTGAACGGCTCGCGCAGGCCGGCGCCCTGCGGGTGCTTGGAGTGCTCGATGATGAGCTGCTGGTACAGGTCCATCAGGCGAACACCTCCCGCGCGCGGTGCAGCTCGCGCACGACGGCGTCCACCTCGGCGGCGGTGTTGTACGGGCCGAAGCTGACCCGGGTGGTGGCGGCCAGGCCGAGCGCCCGGTGCAGCGGCCAGGCGCAGTGGTGCCCGACGCGCACGGCGATCCCGGCGTCGTCGAGGACCTGCCCGACGTCGTGCGGGTGCACGCCCTCGACGGCGAAGGACACCAGCGAGGTGCGCTCGGCGGCCGCGCGCGGGCCCACCACGCGCACCCACGGCAGGTCGGCCAGGGCGTCGAGCAGGCGGGCGGTCAGCGCGCGCTCGTGCGCCTCCACGCGCGCCATCCCCCAGCCGGTGAGGTAGTCGACGGCCGCGTGCAGGCCGACGGCCTGCGCGGTCATCGGCACGCCGGTCTCGAACTTCTGCGGCGGGGGCGCGAACGTGGAGCCCTCCATCCGCACCGTCTCGATCATCGAGCCGCCGGTGAGGAACGGCGGCATGGCCTCCAGCACCTCCCCGCGGCCCCACAGGACGCCGATGCCCGAGGGGCCCAGCATCTTGTGCCCCGAGAACGCCGCGACGTCCACGCCGAGGGCGGGCAGGTCGACGGGCAGGTGCGGGACGGACTGGCAGGCGTCCAGGACGCTCAGCGCACCGGCGGAGCGGGCGGCGGCCACCACCCGCGGCACGTCGGTGAGGGCGCCGAGCACGTTGGAGGCGTGGGTGACGGCGACCACGCGCGTGCGCGGGCCCACCAGCGCCTCGAGGGCGTCGAGGTCCAGGTGGCCGTCCTCGCGCACCCCGGCCCAGCGCAGCACCGCACCGGTGCGCAGGCACAGCTCCTGCCAGGGCACGAGGTTGGCGTGGTGCTCGGCCTCGGTGACGAGCACCTCGTCGCCCTCGCGCAGCACGAAGGCCGGGTCGACGGGGCGGGCCGAGCGCTGGGCCAGCGCGGTGGCGGTGCTGAAGGCGTGCGCGACGAGGTTCAGCGACTCGGTCGCGTTCTTCGTGAGCACCACGTCGGCCGGGCGGGCGCCGACGAAGCCGGCCACGGCGGCGCGGGCGCCCTCGAAGGCGTCGGTGGCCTCCTCGGCCAGCTGGTGGGCGCCGCGGTGCACGGCGGCGTTGCGCTGCTCGTAGAAGGCGCGCTCGGCGTCCAGGACCTGCCGGGGCTTCTGGGACGTGGCGCCGGAGTCCAGGTAGACCAGCGGCTTGCCGTCGCGGACGGTGCGGGCCAGGACCGGGAAGTCCGCCCGCAGGCGCGCGACCTCCTCCTCGGTCAGGGGTTCCTCGCCGGTCCCCGTCGTGGACCCCGCGCTCGTCGTGCTGGCCGTCGTCACCGCTGCTCCCCGTCCGCCGCCTCGCCGTCCACGGTACGCGCCGCGGGGACCGGCAGCCCCAGGTGGTGGCGCAGGGTGGGGCCCTCGTAGGCGGTGCGGTGGGCGCCGCGCTCCTGCAGCAGCGGGACCACCCGGTCGACGAACTCGTCCAGGCCGGTGGGGGTCAGGCTGGGGATCAGGATGAACCCGTCGCAGGCGTCCGCCTGCACGTACAGGTCGACCTCGGCCGCCACCTGCTCGGGCGTGCCGACGAACTGCTGGCGCTGGGTGACCTCGACGACGAGCTCGCGCACCGACCACCCGTGCTCGGCCTGCAGCTGCCGCCACCGCCGCGCGGTCGCGACCGGGTCGGTGGTGTGCTGCACCCGCCCCCGCGTCACCGTCGCCGCCGGGTCGGGGTCGCTCGCGGGCAGCGGGCCGTCGGGGTCCAGCCCGGGCAGCTCGCGGCCCCACAGCGCCTCGACGTGGGCGACCGCCTGCTCGGGGCCGACCTGCAGGAACCGCGTCTCGCGGGCGCGCTCCAGCGCGTCGGCGGGGGTGTCGCCGAGGACGAACGTGGCGCCGGGCAGGACCTTCAGGTCCTCGGGCCGCCGCCCGTGCGCGGCCAGCCGCCCCTTGACGTCGGCCGTGAACGCCTGCCCCGCCTCCAGCGTGCCGTGGACCGTGAAGACCGCGTCGGCCAGCGCCGCGGCGGTCTCGCGCCCCTGCGGGGAGTCCCCGGCCTGGAAGAGGACCGGGTGGCCCTGCGGGGACCGCGGCAGCAGCCCGCGGGCGCGGGCGCGCACGTGCTCGCCGCGGGGGGTGACCTCGGAGACCCTGTCGCCGCGCACGAACGTCCCGGCCGCCGGGTCGGCCACGAGGGCGTCGTCGGCCCAGCTGTCCCACCAGCCGCGCACCGCGGTGACGACCTCCCGCGCCCGCGCGTAGCGGTCCTCGTGGGCCAGGTACCCGCCGCGGCGGAAGTTCTCGCCCGTGAACGCGTCGGAGCTGGTGACGACGTTCCACGCCGCCCGGCCGCCGGAGAGGTGGTCCAGGGTGGCCAGCTGGCGGGCCAGCTCGAACGGCTCGTTGAACGTCGTGTTCAGCGTGCCCGCCAGCCCCAGGTGCGTCGTGACGGCCGCGAGCGCGTTGAGCACCGGCAGGGTGTCGGGGCGGCCCACGACGTCGAGGTCGACGATCCGGCCGCGGTGCTCGCGCAGCCGCAGGCCCTCGGCGAGGAAGAAGAAGTCCATGAGGCCGCGCTCGGCCGTGCGGGCCATGTGCGCGAAGGACGAGAAGTCCGTCTGGCTGCCCGCGCGCGGGTCGCGCCAGACGGTCGTCGAGTTCACGCCGGGGAAGTGCGCGCCCAGGTGCACGGGCTTGCGGTGCCGGCCCTCGCGGCGCGGGGCGGTCAGGTCGGTGCCGGACGGGGTGGTGCTCACGCGGGGGCTCCGGAGGTGCTGGGGGCGGCGGTCGTGCTGGACGTCGTCGGGGTGGCGAACCGGTTCGCGGGGCGGGGCAGGCCGAAGCGCTCGCGCAGCGCGGGCGCGGGGCCGTCGGCGGCCGGGCGCAGGCCGCGCTCGCGCAGGGCGGGCACGACCTCGGCGGCCACCAGCTCCAGGCTGGCCGGCAGGTCCAGCGGGACGAGCGCGGCGCCGTCCAGGTCAGCCTCGGCGGCGACGTCGGCGAGCAGGGCCACCAGGTCGGCGGGCGTGCCCGCCAGGCGCAGCGAGCGGGCGGGGTGGCCCGGCGCCCAGCCCTCCAGGCGGTCGAGCACCCGCCCCGCGCCCTCCCCCGCGCCCTCCCCCGTGGTCTCGGGGCGCAGCAGCACCTCGACGTCCAGCAGGACGGCGGGGCGCCGGCCGGCCGCCTCGCGGCGCACGGCCCGGGCCCGCTCCGCGGCGGCGGGCAGGTCCGGCGCCGCCACGCGCACGACGTCGGCGTGCCGGGCCGCCACCCGCAGCGAGGGCCCGTCGTCGGCCGCGACGAGGACGAGCGGCTGCCCCTGCGGTGGCCGCGGGGTGATCGAGGGTCCGCGCACCGAGAAGCGCCGGCCCACGACGTCGACGTGGTGCAGCTTGTCGCGGTCCACGTAGCGGCCCGTGGCCACGTCGCGCACCACGGCGTCGTCCTCCCAGCTGTCCCACAGCAGCCGCAGCGCCTCGACGGTCTCCGCGGCCTCCTCCCACAGGTCCGCCGGGTCGAGCGCGTCGTCCGCGCCGCGGCCGGGCTCGCCGGTGCCCGAGCGCACGAACGCCCGCGCCTCCTGCGCCGTGCGCGAGACGTCCAGCTGCACCCCGGCGCGGCCGGCGCTGACGATGTCCAGCGTCGCGACCGCCTTGGCGGTGTGGAAGGGCTCCGTCCAGGTGGTCGTCACCACCGGCACCAGGCCCGCGCGGGTGGTCAGCGGCGCCACCCGCGAGGCCAGCGCCACGGCGTCCAGCCGCCCGCGCTGCTCCCCGTCGCGCGCGGAGCGGTCCGCGAAGGCGTCGGGGTGGACGACGAGGTCGGCGTCGGCGGCGTCCGCCAGCTGCGCCAGCCGGACGTGGTGGGCGGCGCCGAACAGCCCGCCGGGGTCGGCGCCGGGCAGGCGCCAGGCCGCGGGGTGGCGGCCGGCGCCGTCCAGTTCGATCGCGAGGTGCAGCACGTCGGCAGCAGCACCGCGCGGGCGGCGGGTGTTCCCGGCGCGCTCGCCGTCCGGGCGGGCCCGCGCGCGTCGGTAGCCTCAGCGCCCATGAGCGAGCGCCGCGCCCCCGCCGCGACCGACGTGCCCGTCTACCCCCCGCCGCCGGCGTTCGCCGCCCGCGCCAACGTGGGGCCCGGCGAGCACGAGCGCGCCGAGGCCGACCCGTTCGCGTTCTGGGCCGAGAAGGCGCAGCGCCTGCAGTGGGACGAGCCGTGGGACGCGGTCTTCGACGGCTCGACCATGCCGACGGCGCGGTGGTTCACCGGCGGCAAGCTCAACGTGGCCGTCAACTGCGTGGACCGGCACGTGGCCGCGGGCCGCGGCGACAAGGTCGCCCTGCACTGGGAGGGCGAGCCCGGGGACAGCCGCACCCTCACCTACGCCGACCTGCAGGACGAGGTGTGCCGGCTGGCGAACGCGCTGGAGGAGCTGGGCGTCGGGCACGGCGACCGCGTCGTCCTCTACCTGCCCGTGCTCGTGGAGACGATCGTCACGACGATGGCGTGCGCGCGCATCGGCGCGGTCGTCTCGCTGGTGTTCGGGGGTTTCTCCGCCGAGGCGCTGCGGTTCCGCGTGGCCGACACGGGCGCGAAGCTGCTGGTCACCACCGACGGGCAGTTCCGCCGCGGGAAGGCCGTCGGGGTGAAGGCCGCCGCGGACGAGGCCGTCGCCGGGCTGGACCACGTCGAGCACGTCCTCGTGCTGCGCCGCACCGGGTCCCGCACGCCCGACGTCCCGTGGACGCCCGGCCGGGACGTGTGGTGGCACGAGCTCGTCGACCGCCAGAGCGCGCAGCACGAGGCGCCCAGCTTCGACGCGGAGAACCCGCTGTTCATCATCTACACCTCCGGCACGACCGGCCGGCCCAAGGGCCTGGTGCACACCAGCGGCGGGTACCTCGTGCACGCCTCCTGGACGCACTGGGCGGTGTTCGACCTCAAGGACGACGACGTCTACTGGTGCCAGGCCGACCTGGCGTGGGTCACCGCCCACACGTACGAGATGTACGGGCCGCTGTCCAACGGCGCGACGCAGGTCATCTACGAGGGGTCCCCGCTGACCCCGCACCCGGGCCGGCACTTCGAGGTCATCGAGAAGTACGGGGTCACGACCTACTACACGGCGCCGACGCTCGTGCGCACGTTCATGAAGCACGGGCCGGAACTGCCCGCGCGCTTCGACCTGTCCTCGCTGCGGCTGCTGGGCACCGTCGGGGAGGCCATCAACCCCGAGGCGTGGCGCTGGCTGCACGAGCACGTCGGCGGCGGGCGCTGCCCGGTCGTCGACACGTGGTGGCAGTCAGAGACCGGCGCGGCGGTCGTGGCCCCGCTGCCCGGGGTGACGCCGCTCAAGCCCGGCTCGGGCACGGTACCGCTGCCCGGGCTGGCCGCCACCGTCGTCGACGACGCCGGCCGCGAGACGGCTCCCGGCGAGGAGGGCGTGCTCGTCATCACCCGCCCGTGGCCGGGGATGGCCCGCACCGTCTGGCGCGACCACGAGCGCTTCGTGAAGAGCTACTGGGAGCCGTACGCCGCGCAGGGCTGGTACCTGGCGGGCGACTCCGCGTCCAAGGACGCCGACGGCTACATCTGGATCGGCGGGCGCATCGACGACGTCCTCAACGTCTCCGGGCACCGGCTGTCCAGCATCGAGCTGGAGTCGGCGCTGGTCTCGCACCCGAGGGTGGCCGAGGCCGCCGTGGTGGGCGCGCCGGACGACACCACGGGCCAGCGGATCGTCGCCTTCGTCATCACCCGCGGCGCGCCGGACGAGGGCGACCCCGGCGACGCCCGGCTGGCCGCGGCGCTGCGCGAGCACGTGGCCGAGCGCGTCGGGCCGGTCGCCAAGCCGCGCGACGTGGTCGTGGTGCCCGACCTGCCCAAGACCCGGTCGGGCAAGATCATGCGCCGGCTCATGGCGGACATAACCGCCGGGCGCGGCGGCGGGGACGTGACGTCGCTGCAGGACGAGACGGCGCTGGCCGCGGTCGAGGAGGCCTGGGCGCGCTACGCCGCCTCGCGCCCCTGACGACAGGGCCTCCCCGCCCCGCCCTCACCCGCCGTGATCTTGCACTGAGTCACACCCACCGCTCCCGGTCCAAGGACCGGGTGGGACCGGTGTGACTCAGTGCAAGATCACGGCGGGTGGCGGGTGGGGCGGCGGCGCCGTACCCGTCAGGAGGGCAGAGATGCGGGGTCCATCCAGGACGCCTCCCAGACGTGGCCGTCGGGGTCGCGGAAGCTGGTGCCGTACATGAACCCGAGGTCCATGGCCGGCGCGTACTCGGCGCCGCCGCCGGCCAGGGCCCGGGCGCGCAGGTCGTCGCACTCCTCGCGGCTGCCGGCGGACAGAGCGAGCATCACCTCGGTGGTGCCGGCGGGGGCGGCCTCGGAGTGCAGGAACCGCGCCCACTTCTCCGGCGCGTGGACGAGGACGACGATGTTCTCCTCGAGCACCACGCAGGCGGTGCCCTCGTCCTCGAAGTCCGGGTTCAGCGCGAAGCCCAGCCCCGTGAAGAAGCCCTTGCTGCGCTCCTTGTCGGCGACGGGCAGGTTGACGAAGATCATGCGGGCCACGGCGGGCTCCCTCGGGTCGTCGCCGCCCCCGGTGGGCGGTCCTGCCCCTGGTGACCGGCGCGGCCCGCGGGACTCATCGGCCCGCGGCCCTCAGCACCGGCGTCTCAGCAGCCGAAGTCGGGGAACCACAGCCCGATCTCGCGGCGCGCGGACTCGTCCGAGTCCGAGCCGTGGACGAGGTTCTGCTGCACCTTCAGCCCCCAGTCGCGGCCGAGGTCGCCGCGGATCGTGCCGGGGGCGGCGGTCGTCGGGTCGGTGGTGCCGGCCAGGGAGCGGAAGCCCTCCACGACGCGGTGCCCGCGCACGACGGCCGCCACGACGGGCCCGGACATCATGAACTCGACCAGCGGCTCGTAGAACGGCTTGCCCTCGTGCTCGGCGTAGTGGCCGGCCAGGAGCTCGCGGTCCGCGTGGCGCATCTGCAGCGCCACCACCTCGTAGCCCTTCGCCTCCACCCGGCGCAGCACCTCCCCGGTGAGGCCGCGGCGCACACCGTCGGGCTTGACGAGGACGAGGGTCACCTGCGCGTCGGTCTCAGCCACGCGCCGCACCCTAGCCGAGCGGCACCGCGGGGCGGGTGGCAGGATGCCCGGGCCCGCACGACGGGCGACAGCACCGAGGAGGAGGTCCCGCCCGTGGCCCTGCGCAGCGACCGCGAGGACACCAGCGCCCAGGAGAGGGCGCTGCGCGCCGCCCCGGACGAGGCCGCCGAGGTGCTGGCCGAGCTCGCCGCGGAGGCGAGGTCGCTGGCGAAGGCGTACGCCTCCCGCTCGGCGCGCGTGCCGGACGGGGCGGCGCTGGCCGGCCTCGTCGACGCCGCGCGCCGCGCCGAGGAGGCCGTCGACCTGGCCGCCCACGACCTGGCCACGGCCCGCGGCGAGGACGCCTGAGCGGCTCCGGTCGCGTGCCGCCCCGACCGGGCGGACCATCGGTGTCGCTGCGCAACGATCACGAGGAGCGGTATGTCAGACACCCGTGACGACACCGGTGGCACCACCACCAAGGTCGTCCTCATCTCCGTCGTCGCCGCCATCGGCGGCTTCCTGTTCGGCTACGACACCTCCGTCATCAACGGCGCGGTCGGCGCCATCACCGAGCAGTTCGGCCTCAGCGACCTGCTGAGCGGCTTCGCCGTCTCCTGCGCCCTGCTGGGCGCCGCCCTCGGCGCGTGGTTCGCCGGCCGGATCGCCGACCGGTACGGCCGCAAGATCGTCATGATCGTCGGCGCGGCGCTGTTCGGCGTCAGCGCCGTGGGGTCCGCCTTCGCCTTCGGCGTGTGGGACCTCGTCGTCTGGCGGTTCGTCGGCGGCGTCGGGGTCGGCGTGGCCTCCGTCATCGCCCCCACCTACATCGCCGAGGTCGCCCCGGCCCGCATCCGCGGCCGGCTGGCCTCGCTGCAGCAGCTCGCGATCACCGTCGGCATCTTCGTGGCGCTGCTGTCCAACGCGTTCATCGCGAACTCCGCCGGCGGAGCCGCCGAGTCGGCCTGGTTCGGCTGGGACGCCTGGCGCTGGATGTTCCTCGTCGAGGTCGTCCCCGCCGTGGTGTGGGGCCTGCTGGCGCTGGAGATCCCCGAGTCGCCGCGCTACCTCGTCGCCCAGGGGGAGACGCAGAAGGCCGGCCAGGTCCTCAAGGAGGTCCTCGGCACGCGCAGCCTGGACGCCGTCCAGCGCAAGGTGTCGGACATCCGCAAGAGCCTGCAGCGCGAGGACAAGCCGAGCCTGCGGGACCTGCGCGGGCCGAAGCTGGGACTGCTGCCGATCGTGTGGGTCGGCATCCTGCTGTCCGTCTTCCAGCAGGCCGTCGGCATCAACGTGATCTTCTACTACTCCACGGTGCTGTGGCAGGCCGTCGGGTTCCAGGAGCAGGACGCCTTCACGACGTCGGTCATCACCTCGGTCACCAACGTCGTCGTCACGTTCATCGCCATCGCCACCGTCGACAAGATCGGCCGCAAGCCGCTCCTGCTGGCCGGCTCGGCCGGCATGGTCGTCTCGCTGACGGCCATGGCGATCTCCTTCGCGCAGGCCACCGGCCCGGTGGACGACCCCTCGCTGCCCCAGCCGTGGGGCACCGTCGCGGTGATCGCGGCCAACCTGTACGTCATCTCCTTCGGGGCGACGTGGGGCCCGGTCGTCTGGGTCCTGCTCGGCGAGATGTTCCCGAACCGCATCCGCGCCGCGGGCCTGGCCGTGGCCGCCGCCGCCCAGTGGCTGGCCAACTTCGCCGTCTCCACGACGTTCCCGGCCCTGGCCGGGATCGGCCTGCAGGTCGCCTACGGCCTGTACGCGACGCTGGCGCTGCTCTCGCTCGTGTTCGTCTGGCGCGCGGTGCGCGAGACCAAGGGTCGCGAGCTGGAGGAGATGGGCGCCGAGGAGCCCGCCCGCGCGGGCTGACCCCTCCCCGCCGCTCCCCCGGTCCAGCGCAGCTCCGGCACAGCGCGAGGCCCCCGTCCCGGTCGGGACGGGGGCCTCGCGCGTCGGCCGCTCGGGAGGCGTCAGTCCTCCGCGGTGCGGCGGGCGACCTCCGCCCGCTCACGCTCGATCCGGTCGCCCCAGTAGACGGCGAACCCCCACAGCACGGCGAACACCGCCCCCACGGCGAACATCAGCGGCACGACGAACCCCGTGGCGACGATCGCCACCTGCAGCGCCCAGCCGAGCGCGTACCCGGCCCGCGAGCGCAGCAACCCCGTGCACAGCAGGCACAGCAGCAGCAGCACCCCGCCGGCCACCAGCACCTCGGTCTGCTGGTCGCGGTTGAGCGCGGACGCCACGAGCGTGGCGAAGAACACGATCATCGCCTCGGCCACGAGGGTCGTGGCGGCGAGCATCCTCTTGGGGTTCCTCACGGACCGGGCCTCCTGAGCAGGGTGCGGACGTCTCCCGCCAGAACGACCGAACCGGCCACGAGGACTCCCGCCTGCGCGCCGCCCTCCGCCTCGGCCAGGTCCACGGCCGTCGCCAGGGCCTCGTCGACGCGCTCGGCCACGTGCACGCGGTCCTCGCCGAAGACGCCCTCGGCGACCTCGGCCAGCTCGGCCGGCTCCAGACTGCGCGAGGTCGAGGAGCGGGTGACGACGACCTCGGCCAGCACCGGCTCCAGCTCGGCCAGGACAGCCTCGACGTCCTTGTCCGCCGCGACCGCGACGACGCCGACCAGGCGGCTGAGGGTGAACGCCTCGGCGACGGCCTCGGCGAGCGCCCGCGCGCCGGCGGGGTTGTGCGCGGAGTCCACCAGCACGGTCGGTGACGTGCGCACGACCTCCAGCCGGCCCGGGGAGGTGACGTCCGCGAACGCCGCCTCCACCAGCCCGGGCACCAGCGGGTCGCCGGGCAGGGCGATGAGCGCCTCGGCCGCCGAGAGCGCGACGGCCGCGTTGCGCGCCTGGTGAGCGCCGTGCAGGGGCAGCAGCACGTCGGTGTAGAGCCCGCCGCGGGTGCGCAGCGACAGCAGCTGCCCGCCGACGGCCAGCGAGCGCGACTCCACCCCGAAGTCGCGGCCCTCGCGCACCACGGTGACGCGCTCGGCGGCGGCCTTGGCCAGCAGGACGGCCGCGGCCTCCTCCTCCTGCTCGGCCAGGACGGCGGTCGCGCCGTGCTTGATGATCCCCGCCTTGTTGCCGGCCACCTCCTCCAGCGTCGAGCCCAGCCACGCCTCGTGGTCCATCGAGACGGGCGTGACGACCGTGACGTCGGGCCGCACGACGTTGGTGACGTCCCACGTGCCGCCCAGGCCGGTCTCCACCACCGCCACGTCGACGGGGGTGTCGGCGAAGGCGGCGAAGGCCATGAGGGTGAGGACCTCGAAGAAGCTCAGCGGCGGGTCCCCGGCCTCCCGCGCGCGCTCGTCGACGATCGCGACGACGGGCTCGACGTCGTCCCAGGCGCGCACGAACGCGGCCCGCGTCAGCGGCTCGCCGTCGACGCAGATGCGCTCGGTGACCTCCGACAGGTGCGGGCTGGTGAACAGCCCGGTGCGCAGGTCGTGCTCGCGCACGAGCCGCTCCACCATCCGCGTGGTCGACGTCTTGCCGTTGGTGCCGGCGACGTGGACGACGCGGTAGGCCAGCTGCGGGTCACCCAGCAGCCGGCACGCCTCGCGCACCCGCTCCAGGGTGGGGTGGATGCGGTGCTCGGGGTTGCGGCCCAGGATCCCGGCGACGACCTCGCCGTAGCGCGGGTCGTCGTCCACGCCGGAGGCGCGGCGCTCGCGCTCCTGCCGGCGCTCGGCCGCGGTCGCCGGCGGGCGCCGGTCCTGCGGCACCCGCCCGCGGCGCAGGCCGTCGCCGCCGAACGCGTCCCCGCCGAAGGCGTCGCCCTCCAGCGCGCCCGTTTCGAGGTGCCCGTGCTCCTCGCCGCGCTCGCGCCCGTCGCGCCCCTCGGTCCCGCTCACCGCTGCCCCTCGATCTTCTCGCCCGTGTCCTCGGCCCTCTCCACGGCCACGCGCACCTCGTGCCCCTCCACGGTGGCCACCAGCGTGGCCCGCTCCGCGGGCAGCGCGTCGGCGGAGGCCGCCGAGCCGAACTGCCGGGCGAGGGTCTCGGTGACCACGAGGTCCTGGTGGCGCACGAGCGCCTCCCAGACGGGCCCGTCCGCGGCCACCGTCAGGCGGATGCGGTCCGACACGTGCAGGCCGGCCTCGCGGCGGGCCTGCTGCACGAGGCGCACGACGTCGCGGGCCACGCCCTCGGCGGCGTTCTGCTCGGTGACGGTGGTGTCCAGGACGACGAAGCCACCGCCCTCCAGGGCCGCGGTCGCGCCGCCGCCGCCCTCGACGGTCGTGCTCAGCTCGTACTCGCCCTCGACGAGCTCGACCCCGCCCGCGACGACGGTGCCGTCGGGGCGCTCCTCCCAGTCGCCGGACTTGGAGGCCCGGATGACCTGCTGCACCTGCTTGCCCAGCCGCGGGCCGGCGGCGCGGGCGTTGACGGTCAGCTTGGCGCTGACCCCGTGCCGGGCGGCGTCCGCCAGGGTGCCCAGGGCCACCTCGCGCACGTTCACCTCGTCGGCCACGAGCTGCGCGAACGGCTCCAGGGCGGCCGGGTCGGGCACGAGGACCTCCAGGCGCTGCAGCGGCAGCCGCACGCGCAGGCCGTGGGCCTTGCGCAGCGCCAGCGCCGACGAGCACGCGGCGCGGGCGGCGTCCATCGCCGCGACGAGCTCGTCGTCGGCGGGCAGGTCGACCGGGTCGGGCCAGTCGGTCAGGTGCACCGAGCGCCCGCCGGTCAGCTCGCGCCACACCTCCTCGCTGACCAGCGGCAGCAGCGGCGCCAGCAGCCGGGTCGTCGTCTCCAGCACCGTGTGCAGCGTGTCGAGGGCGTCGCGGGCGCGCTCGGACTCCCCGTCCCAGAACGCCGCGCGCGAGCGCCGCACGTACCAGTTGGTGAGCACGTCGAGGAACTGCCGGGCGCTCTCGCACGCCCCGGCGATGTCGTAGCCGTCCATCTGCGCGGTGACGGTGGCGACCGTGTCGTGCAGCTTGGCCAGCACGTAGCGGTCCAGGACGTCGGGGGACGTCGTCCGCCAGCGCGGGGTGTGCGAGGAGGTGGAGGAGTACAGCCGGTAGAAGCTGAACGTGTTCCACAGCGGCAGCAGCACCTGGCGCACCGAGTCGCGGATCCCCTGCTCGGTGACGACGAGGTTGCCGCCGCGCAGCACCGGGGAGCTCATGAGGAACCAGCGCATGGCGTCGGAGCCGTCGCGGTCCAGCACCTCGGACACGTCCGGGTAGTTGCGCAGCGACTTGCTCATCTTGCGGCCGTCGTCGCCGAGCAGGATGCCGTGCGAGACGCAGGTGCGGAACGCCGGGCGGTCGAACAGCGCCGTGGCCAGCACGTGCAGCGTGTAGAACCAGCCGCGGGTCTGCCCGATGTACTCGACGATGAAGTCGCCCGGGTAGTGGCTCTCGAACCAGTCGGTGTTCTCGAACGGGTAGTGCACCTGCGCGAACGGCATGGAGCCGGACTCGAACCAGCAGTCCAGGACCTCCGGGACGCGGCGCATGGTCGACTTCCCGGTCGGGTCGTCGGGGTTGGGGCGGGTCAGCTCGTCCACGTGCGGGCGGTGCAGGTCGGCCGGGCGCACGCCGAAGTCGCGCTCCAGCTCCTCCAGCGAGCCGTACACGTCGACGCGCGGGTAGGTCGGGTCGTCGGAGACCCACACGGGGATGGGGCTGCCCCAGTAGCGGTTGCGGCTGATGGACCAGTCGCGCGCGCCCTCCAGCCACTTGCCGAAGGAGCCGTCCCTGACGTGCTCGGGCACCCAGGTGATCTGCTGGTTCAGCTCGACCATGCGGTCGCGGATCGCGGTGACCTTCACGAACCAGCTGGAGACGGCGCGGTAGATGAGCGCGTTGCCGCAGCGCCAGCAGTGCGGGTACGGGTGGTCGTAGGTCTCCTGGCGCAGCAGGACCGCCCCGCTGGGCAGGCCGTCGCGCAGCGCGCGGGCGATCGGCTTGTTGGCGTCGAAGACGTGCTGGCCGGCGAAGTCGGGGACCTCGGCGGTGAAGCGGCCGCGGGCGTCCACGGGCACGACGGGCGTGATCCCGGCGGCGTCGGTGACGAGCTTGTCGTCCTCGCCGAAGGCGGGGGCGATGTGGACGAGGCCGGTGCCGGAGTCGGTGGTGACGTAGTCGGCGGCCAGGACCTGGTGGGCGTGCTCGTCGCGGCCGGCGAAGTAGTCGAACGGCGGGGTGTAGCGCAGGCCCAGCAGGTCGGCGCCGCGGTAGCGGGCGCTGACGCGCTCGGCGGCGTCCTCGCCCAGCTCGCGGGCGTAGTGGCCCAGCCGGGCCTCGGCCAGCAGGAAGCGGCGGCCGTCGTGCTCGCCGGTGCCGTCGACGACGACGTAGTCCAGGTCCGGGTGCACGGCCGCGGCGAGGTTGCTGGGCAGCGTCCACGGCGTGGTCGTCCACACGAGCGCCAGGACCCCGTCGAGGTCGGGGCGCGCCGCGTCGCCGCTCAGGCGGAACCCGACGGTGACGGCCGGGTCCTGCCGGTCGCGGTAGACGTCGTCCATGCGGGTCTCGGTGTTGGACAGGGGCGTCTCGCAGCGCCAGCAGTACGCCAGGACGCGGAAGCCCTCGTAGACCAGGCCCTTGTCCCACAGGGTCTTGAACGCCCACATCACCGACTCCATGTAGTCGGTGTCGAGGGTCTTGTAGTCGTCCTCGAAGTCCACCCAGCGCGCCTGGCGGGTGACGTACTCCTCCCACTCGCGCGTGTAGCGCAGCACGGAGGTGCGGCAGGCGTCGTTGAAGGCGGCCACGCCCATCGTCTCGATCTCGGACTTGTGGGTGATGCCGAGCTGGCGCTCGGCCTCCACCTCGGCGGGCAGGCCGTGGCAGTCCCAGCCGAAGCGGCGCTCGACCTGCTGCCCGCGCATGGTGCGGTAGCGCGGCACGACGTCCTTGACGTACCCGGTGAGCAGGTGGCCGTAGTGCGGCAGGCCGTTGGCGAACGGGGGGCCGTCGTAGAAGACGAACTCGCCGGCGGCGGAGCCCGCCCGGGCGTCCACGCTGGCGCGGAACGTGCCGTCGGCGGCCCACGAGTCCAGGACCCGGCGCTCGATCTCGGGGAACCGGGGGCTGCTGGTCGGGGTGCCGGGCTGCTGGTCCTGCTCGACGTCCGGCTGGTCGGACACGGGTGCTCCTCCGCGGTGCGCGCTGGCCCGCGGGGACGACTCCCGCCGGGGCCGGCGGTGCCGCGGTACCACCCCGCTTGCCGCCGGCGGGCCCCCGCGCGGGGACGCGACGACGACCGCTCGTCGTCCGGCTGTCACGGGCCGGACCCGTCCGGGTCTAGTGGGGCACCGCCCGGCGGGCGGGGCCTGTTCTTCCGGAGGCTCACCGGTGATGGCCGGGTCGACGCCTGTGCGGACGAGTCTACTCGCCGCTCACAACCCCAGCACGGCCCGCGCGATGAGGAAGTAGACGACCAGGCCGGTGGCGTCGACGAACGTGGTGATGAAGGGCGCGCTGACCACGGCCGGGTCCAGCCCGACGCGCTTGGCGACCATGGGCGTGAAGGCGCCGGCCGTGGTGGCCAGCGTGCAGACCACCACGAGGGCGAGGGCGAGCACGAGGGCGATCTCCGGCCCGGCGACCAGGCTGGCGGGCACCGCGCCGATGAGCGAGAGACCGGTGCCCAGCAGCAGGCCGGTGACGGCCTCGCGGCCCACCACGCGGGGCAGGTCGCGGAAGCGGACGTCGCCGACGGCGGTGGCGCGCACGACGGTCGTGGCCGCCTGCGCGCCCGTGTTGCCGGCCGTGCCGATGAGCAGCGGCACGAACAGGGCCAGGGCGACCACCTCGTCGAGGGTGTCCTCGAAGGCGTCCAGCACGCTGACCGTCAGGGTGGCCGCGGCGATGAGCACGAGCAGCCACAGGATCCGGCTGCGCACCAGGCCCAGGACGCTCGTGGCCAGGTAGGGCTTGCGCAGCGGCTCGGAACCGCCGGCGCGCGCGGTGTCCTCGTCCTCCTCGTGCTCCAGCACGCGCATGGCGTCGTCGACGGTGAACACCCCCAGCAGGCGGTCCTCCGCGTCGACGACGGGGACGGCGACCAGGCCGTGGTCGCGCACGACGCGGGCGGCGACCTCCTGGTCGGTGTCGGCGCGCACGACGACCGGGTCGGAGAGCACGTCGGCGACGGGGACGTCGTCGTCGGTGACGAACAGCCGCCGCAGGGACACCACGCCCTCCACGTGCCGGCCGGCGCCCACGACGGGCAGCGTGTAGATGGTCTCGGCGTCCTCGCCGTGCCGGCGCACGTGGGCCAGCGCGCTGCCGACGGTGAGCCCGGCGGGCAGCGCCACGACCTGCGGGGTCATCCGCCGCCCGGCGGACTCGGGCGGGTAGCCGAGCAGGTCGGTGGTCATGCGCCGCTCGTCGGCGGTCAGCCCGGACAGCAGCCGCGCGGTGACGCCGGCGGGCAGCTCGTCGAGCAGGCCGGCGCGGTCGTCGGGGTCGAGCCCGGCGACGATGTCGCGCACGGCCTCCTCCCGCAGCTCCTGCAGCAGCTCGCCCTGCAGGGCGGGGTCCAGGTCCTCGAAGACGGCGAGCGCCGTGCCCTTGGGCAGCGCGCGGAAGGCGACGGCGCGGGTCAGGGCGTCGACGCGCTCCAGCTCGTCGACGACGGCGGGCACGTCGAGCGGGTCGAGCGCGGCGCGCAGGCCCCGCACGTCGCCGCCGCGGGCGAGGGCGGGCAGGTCGAGGGCGAGGTCGGTGTCGCGGTCGGCCACGGCGCCTGTCTACCGGACGGGCGGGCGCCGGTCCCCTGGCGCCCGCCCGCTCCCGCCTCCCCCGGGACGCGTCAGCGCAGCCGCAGCGTCCAGGCGCGCGGCACGGTGGTGGTCAGCAGCACGCGGGTGCCCTCGGGCACGAGGTCGCCGCCCAGCCACGTGTACCGCTCGCCGGGGTCCACGTACGCGGGCTGACGGGGCCCGGAGCCGGTGCCGGGGCCGAAGCGGATGACGTCCCCGCCGCACGTCCACGTCCCGTGGCCCTCGACGAGCTGGTGGACGCCGTCCTCGAGCTCCTCGGTGCCGGACAGCTCACCGTCGCCGGTGAACGTCAGCTCCACCACGGCGGGCACCTCCCCCTCGCCCTCGGTGCCGGTCACCGCGAAGGCGAGGTCGAACCCGGCGCGCACGTCGCCGTCGACGGCGCGCAGGTCCAGCGTCGTCTCCAGGACGCGCGCCTCGCGGGGGCGGCGGTCGAAGGACATGGCGGCCCAGAAGCGGCCGTCGGGCGTGAGGTCGTAGTCGCCGTCGGGCCGCCGGTCGGCGGGCGCCAGCGGCTGCCAGTACCCGGCGGTGATGCGCTGGTGCAGCCGGTAGGCACCGTCCCCGAGCACGTCGAGGCCGTCGGCGCGGAAGTGGCCGGTGGAGAAGAACCGGGGCGCCAGCCGCACCGAGGACAGCACCGCCGCCCCGCGGCGCCAGCGCAGGAACGTCGGGTTCGTCGACAGCCCGGAGGCGATCGGGCCGGGCCGGTCGGGGTCCTCGCCGCCGTCGGTGCCGGCGAACACCGAGGCCGTGGCGTCCCCGGCGCGCAGCCGGGCCAGGCCGGAGGCGGCCAGGACGTGCTCGCCGTCGGTGCCGAGCGGGGCGGACGGCGGCAGGCGGCGGGCCAGCTCGGGGTGCAGCAGGACGTCCGCCCAGGCGTCGCCGTCGAAGGAGCGGGCCGTCTCGTCGGTGCGCTCGTCGATCCGCCGGACGACGGCGGCGCAGCGGCCGTCGCGGTCGGCCAGCGCGGCCTCGCGCCAGACCAGCACGCCCTCGGCGACGTCCTGGCGGCCCTTCTGGTCCTGCCGGCGGGAGTGGACGGTCTCGACGGTGCCGTCGTCCTCCAGCAGCAGCAGCTGCGCGTCCAGGCTGCGGCGGACCGTGGCCAGCAGCTCGGTGCGCCCGGTCAGCCGGGCCAGGACCTGCAGGGCGGGGTTGACGACGACGAAGGTGTAGATGACCGAGCGCTCGGAGTACTGCCCGTCCTCGTCGACGTCGATCCCCTCGGCCAGCCACTCCTCGATCCGCCGCGAGTGCGCCGGGTCGGGCAGCAGGGCGTCCAGGCGGGCCAGCGCGCTGCAGATCTCCCAGCGGTGGTTGGGGGTGTGCACGCCACCGGTGGCCAGGGCGGGGCCGACGGCGCGCAGCAGGGCGCGCACGCCCTCGCGCACGCCCGCCGCCGACGGGTCGGCGTCGGCCTCCAGCAGCGCCAGCGCCTTGCACAGGTCGTTGACGACGAAGGCGCTGTCGGGCGGGGTGTGCAGGTTGCCCTGGCTCCACAGGCCGTCCGCGTGCTGGGTCGAGCGCAGGGCGGCGACGAGGGCGTCCAGGTGCGGCAGCAGCGCGCGGTCGCGGTACCGGGCGGCGCCGGGGTCGGCGTGGACGGCGACCAGCCGGCGCAGGCTGCGGGCCAGGGCGCGGTTCTGCCACAGGCCGGCGGCCTGCTCCGGGTAGGCGGCCAGGACGGGCTCGACCTGAGCCCCGGCCGCCGCGCGCAGCCGGTCGACGAACGCGCGGTCGGGCCCGGTGACGGGGCGGCGGCGCTCGCCCCGCCGCTGCGGCTCCGCGGGAGCGGCGGTCGCGGGGGCGGCGACGGCCGCCGCGGCGGTGGCGGCGGTGGCGGCGGCGGTCTGGACGACGGTGCGACGTGCGAGCACGGGCGATCCTCCTCGATCGGTGGGTGCTGCGGTCCGGCCCGGAGACCGGAAAGCGCTTGCCCGGCTACCCCACCACAACCGGCCGCGGAAGTACCTGTCACGCCCGGTACCGCGTACCTCGCCCGAGCGCGTACTGTGCGGGGAGCCCCGGTGCCGCGAGACCGGCGCCGCCCGTGACGAGGAGGTCCAGTGGCCAGCACCGCCCCACCCGCCCACGCCCGCGCGCGGGACGTCGTGTTCGTCGACGGCGTCCGCACCCCCTTCGGCAAGGCCCGCCCGGACGGCCTGCACGCCGAGACGCGCGCCGACGACCTCGTCGTGGCCTGCCTGCGGGAGCTGCTGCGCCGCAACCCGTCCCTGCCGCCCGAGCGGGTCGAGGAGGTCGCCGTCGCCGCCGCCACGCAGAGCGGCGACCAGGGCCTCGTCCTCGGCCGCAGCGCCGCGCTGCTCGCGGGCCTGCCCGTCACCACCCCCGGCTACGCCGTGGACCGCTGGTGCGCCGGCGCGATGACCGCCGTCACGACGACCGCCGCCTCGATCGCCGTCGGCGCGCTGGACGTGGCGCTGGCCGGCGGGGTCGAGCACATGGGCCACCACCCCCTCGGGCAGGGCCTGGACCCCAACCCGCGCTTCCTCGCCGAGCGCATCGTCTCCCCCGACGCCCTCGACATGGGCAAGACCGCCGAGGCGCTGCACGACCGGTTCCCGCAGCTGACCAAGGAGCGCGCCGACGCCTACGCCGCGGCCAGCCAGCGCAAGTTCGCGCGGGCCGTGGCCGACGGGCACGTGGGCGCCGACCTGGTCCCGGTCGCCGTGGCCAGCTCCGCGAAGGGCTGGGGCCTGGCCACCGCCGACGAGCTGGCCCGCCCGGACACGACCGTCGAGGGCCTGGCGGGGCTGCGCACCCCGTTCCGCCCGCACGGTCGCGTCACGGCCGGCAACGCCTCCCCCCTGACCGACGGCGCCACCGCGTGCCTGCTCGCCGCCGAGGACACCGCGGCCGAGCTGGGCCTGGCCCCCCGGATGCGGATGGTCGGGTTCGCCTACGCCGGGGTGGAGCCCGGCGTGATGGGCCTGGGGCCGATCCCCTCCACCGAGAAGGTGCTGCGCCGCACCGGCTTGAGCATCGACGACATCGGCCTGTTCGAGCTCAACGAGGCGTTCGCGGTGCAGGTCCTCAGCTTCCTGGACCACTTCGGCATCGCCGACGACGACCCGCGCGTGAACCCCTGGGGCGGTGCCATCGCCATCGGCCACCCGCTGGCCGCCTCCGGCGTGCGCCTGATGACCCAGCTGGCCCGGCAGTTCGCCCAGCACCCCGAGGTCCGCTACGGCCTGACCGCCCTGTGCGTGGGCCTGGGGCAGGGCGGTTCCGTCGTCTGGGAGAACCCCGCGTTCGAAGGAGACCGCGACTGATGCCCGTCCACGTCCGCACCCTGGACCTGCCCGGCGGCCCCGGCCGCCTGGCCCTGCTCACCCTCGACAGCGGCCACGCCCGCAAGCCGTTCGTCCTGGGGCCCGCCGGCCTGGAGGAGCTCGGCGCGGCGCTGGAGGAGGCCGAGCGGCTCGTCGCCGCCGAGGGCGTCGTCGCCGTCGGCGTCACCGGCGTGCGCGGCGTCTTCTGCGCGGGGGCCGACCTGAAGTCCGTGGCCACGGCGACCGACCGCGCCGAGGCCCTGGCCACCGGCCGCCTCGGGCACGCCGTCCTCGGCCGGCTGGGCGAGCTGCCCGTCCCGACGTTCGCCTACGTCAACGGCCTGGCCCTCGGCGGCGGGCTGGAGACCGCGCTGCACGCCACCTACCGCACGGTGTCCACCGCCGCCCGCGGCCTCGGGCTGCCCGAGGCGCACCTGGGCCTGGTGCCCGGCTGGGGCGGCACCTGGCTGCTGCCGCGCACCGCCGGCCCGGACGTCGCCGTCGAGGTGGCCGTGGAGAACGCGCTCGCCGGCAACCGCACCCTCACCGGGCCGCAGGCCGCCGAGCGCGGCATCGCCGACGCCGCGTTCCACCCGGCCGACTTCCTCGTGGAGTCGCTGCGCTGGACCGGGCGGGTGCTGCGCGGCGAGGTCGTCGTCGAGCGCCCCGAGCCGGCCGGCGAGGCGGAGTGGAACGCCGCCGTCGAGCGCGGGCACGCCGTCGCCGACGCCCGCGTCCGCGGCGCCGCCCCCGCGCCGTACCGCACGCTGGACCTGCTGGCCGCCGCCCGCACCAGCGGCCGCGAGGAGCACTTCGCGGCCGAGGACGAGGCGCTGGGAGACCTCGTGCTGTCGCCGCAGCTGAAGGCCGGGCTGTACGCCTTCGACCTGGTGCAGCGCTGCGCCAAGGCTCCGGCCGGGGCACCGCCGGCGGAGCTGGCCCGGCCGGTCACCTCCGTCGGCGTCGTCGGCGCCGGGCGCATGGCCAGCCAGCTGGCGCTGCTGTTCCTGCACCGCCTGCAGGTGCCCGTCGTCCTCACCGACGTCGACGAGGAGCGCGTGGCGACCGGTGTGGGGTTCGTGCGCGAGGGCGTGGCCGAGCTGGCGCGCAAGGGGCGGATCGACGCCGACACCGCGAACCGCCTGAGCGCCGCGGTGTCCGGTTCCGTCGACAAGGCGGCGCTGGCCGACTGCGGTTTCGTGGTCGAGGCGGTGTTCGAGGAGATGGGCGTCAAGCAGGCGGTGCTGCGCGAGCTGGAACCCCTCCTGGCGCCCGACGCGGTCGTCGCCACGAACACCAGCTCCCTGTCGGTGACGGAGATGGCGAGCGTCCTGGAGCACCCGGAGCGGTTCGTCGGGTTCCACTTCTTCAACCCCGTCGCCGTCCTGCCGCTCGTGGAGGTCGTGCGCACCGAGCGGACCGACGACGCCGCGCTGGCCACGGCCTTCGCCGTCGGCCGGGCGCTGAAGAAGACCTGCGTCCTCGTGCGCGACGCGCCCGCGTTCGTCGTCAACCGGGTCTCCACCCGGATGTTCGACGAGGTCGTGCGCGCCGTGGACGCGGGCACCCCCCTGCTGGAGGCCGAGCACGCCCTCGACGAGCTGGGCCTGCCGATGACCCCGTTCCGGCTCGCCTCCTTCGTCGGCCCGGCCGTCATGCTCCACGTCCACGAGACGCTGGCGGCCGCGTTCCCCGACCGCTACCGCGTCTCGGAGAACCTGCGCCGCTGGGTCGAGGCCGGCGGGCCGGACCTGGTCACCCGCAAGGGGCCCGTCGAGGAGACCGGTGCGGCGCAGCAGGTCCTGCAGCAGGGGACGGACCCCGTCCCGGCGCCCGAACTGCTGCGGCGCGTGCAGGACGCCCTGGCCGACGAGGTGCGCCGCCTGCTCGACGAGGGCGTCGTCGCCGGGCCCGAGGACGTGGACGTGTGCCTCGTGCTGGGCACCGGGCACCCGCTGTTCACCGGCGGGATCACGCCCTACCTGGACCGGGTCGGCGCCTCCGAGCGGGTCACCGGCCGCCGGTTCCACTGACGGCCGCCGCCCGGGTCCGCGCCACCTCGGCGGCGCGGCCCCGGGCGTACGCCCAGTGGCCGGGAGCGGCCGTGATCGCGGTCCCGGCGCCGAGCAGGGGTCCGAGCAGGGCGTTCGGGCGGGCGACGCCCCGGCGGCGCATCGCCTGCGGCACGCCCCGGCCGGCCCACCACACCAGCCCCCAGGCGACGGCGTTCGCGCCCGTGACCACCAGCAGCGCCGACTCGTGCGCCTGCAGCGCGGCGTCCTCCGGCTGCGGCGGCCGGGCGCCCGTCTCCACCGCCCAGACGAGGTCGTCCGCGGCGAGCACCGCCGCGTACCCGGCGACGAGCGCCGCGCGCAGGCCCAGCCGCCGCCGCGAGCGGGGCAGGTCGTACGTGCGCTGGTAGCCGGCGACGACGAGCCCGTCGGCGACGGTGTTCACGACGGCGAGCGCCCTGGCCAGGCGGAGCGGGTCCACGGGCGGGCAACGGGTGCGGCCGGGCCAGCGTTCCCCGCGGACCCGGCCGGTGCCCCGCCGGCGGGCGGCTCAGGTGAAGGCACCGATCCCCGTCAGGTGCCGGCCGACGATGAGGGTCTGGATCGACTCGGTGCCCTCGTAGGTGTGCAGCGCCTCCACGTCGGCCATGTGCCGCGCCACCCGGTGCTCCAGCAGGATCCCGTTGCCGCCCAGCAGGTCCCGCGCCACGGCGGTGACGGTGCGGGCCTTGCGGGTGGCGTTCACCTTCGCCAGCGACGCCTGCGTGTCCGTCAACCGGCCCTGCTCGGCCAGCCGCGAGGTGCGCACGCAGTACAGCTGCATCGCGGTGACCTCCGCCAGCATCGTCACCAGCTTGTCCTGCACGAGCTGGAAGGAGGCCAGCGGCTTGCCGAACTGGGTGCGCTCCAGCGAGTACGCCAGCGCCACCTCGTAGGCGGCGGTGGCGTGCCCGAGCGCGCCCCAGGCGATGCCGGCGCGCGTGGCCGACAGCACCAGGCCGGTGTCGCGGAAGCTGCGCGCGCCGGGCAGCTTGTTCTCGGCCGGCACGCGCACCCCCTCCAGGCGGATGTCGGCGTTGTGGATGGCTCGCAGCGACGCCTTGCCCTCGATGACGCTGGCCTCGTACCCGGGGGTCCCCCGCTCGACGAGGAACCCCTGCACCTGCCCGTCCTCCCCGCGCGCCCACACCACGCACACGTCGCAGGCGGTGCCCAGGCCGATCCAGCGCTTGGCGCCGTCCAGGACGTACTCGTCGCCGTCGCGGCGGGCGGTGGTGGCCAGCGCGACGGCGTCCGAGCCGTGGTCGGGTTCGGTGAGCGCGAAGGCCCCGAGGACCTCCAGGCGGGCCATCGCCGGCAGCCAGCGCCGCTTCTGCTCCTCGGAGCCGAGGAAGGCGATGGAGCGCATCGCCAGCCCGGCCTGGACGCCGAGGAGGGTGGCGAAGCTGCCGTCGCCGCGGGACAGCTCCATCGTCACCAGCCCGGCGGCGGTGTGGCTCAGCCGCGGGATCCCCGGCCCCTCCAAACCGTCGCCCACGAGCTCGAGGGAGGCGTACTCCTTCAGCAGGTCCAGAGGCATCTCCGCCCGCTCCCAGTACCCGCCGGCGACGGGCACGAGGCGCTCGTCGACGAACGCGCGGACCGAGGCCCAGACGCGCCGCTCCTCCTCGGTCAGGTCGGCGGCCAGGTCGAAGTAGTCGACGCCGGTGGGTGTGCTCACGCGTGCTCTCCCGTCGTGCTCGGTCGCGGGGCGCGGATCTCGCGCTTGAGGACCTTCCCGGTGGCGCCCTTGGGCAGGGACTCCTGCAACCAGACGTGCCGGGGGTACTTGTAGGCCGCCAGGACGGCCTTCACGTGCGCCTGCAGCTCCTGCGGGGTGGCGCCGGCCCCGGGCTTGAGGACGACGGCGGCGCCGACCTCCTCGCCCAGCCGCTCGTCGGGGACCGCGACGACCGCGGCCTCGGCGACGGCGGGGTGCTCGTAGAGGACCTCCTCGACCTCGCGCGGGTAGACGTTCATCCCGCCGCGGTTGATCATGTCCTTGGCGCGGTCGACGATCCGGTAGTAGCCGTCGGCGTCGCGGGTGGCCAGGTCGCCGGTGCGGAACCAGCCGTCGGCGTCGACCACGAGCGCGGTGGCGGCGGGGTCGCCCCAGTAGCCCTTCATGACGTTCTCCCCGCGCACGACGACCTCGCCGACCTCCCCGGGCGCGGCGGGCGAGCCGTCGGGAGCGCGCAGGTCCATCTCGCAGCCGCGCACCGGGGTGCCGATGGACCCGGCCCGGCGCTCGGCGTCGGGGTGGTTGCAGGAGGCCACGGGCGAGGTCTCCGACAGCCCGTAGCCCTCCAGCACGGGAGCGCCGAAGTGCGCCTCGAAGGCGTGCAGGAGCTCCACGGGCAGCGAGGCGCCGCCGGAGACGCACAGCCGCAGCGAGGAGACGTCGGCCCGCTCGGCGCCGGGGTGGTGCAGCAGCGCCCCGTACATGGTGGGCACGCCGGCGAAGCAGCGGACGCGGTCGCGCGCGATCGCGGCGAGGGCGGCGGCCGGGTCGAAGCGCGGCAGCAGGGTGATCGCCGCGCCGGCGACGACGGCGGTGTTGAGCGCGCACGTCTGCCCGAAGGCGTGGAAGAGGGGCAGCGCGCCGAGGACCGTCTCGCCGGGCTGCAGCCGGATCAGGGTCTCCTGGCTGGTGACGGCGTTGGTGAGCAGGTTGCGGTGGCTCAGCTCCGCGCCCTTGGGCGCCCCCGTGGTCCCCGAGGTGTAGAGGACGACCGCCGTGTCCTCCGGGTCGGGCAGGTGGACGTCGGGCAGCGGCTCGGCACCGGCGAGCAGGTCCTCGCCGGGGTCCACGACGAGGACGCGGGTGTCGACGCCGACCGCTCCGGCGTGCGCCGCGTCGGCCGTCGCGTGCCAGACCAGCGCCAGGCGCACGCCGGCGTCGGCGAGGCAGTGCGCGACCTCGCGGGCCTGCAGCAGCGGGTTGAGCGGGACGACGACGGCCCCGGCGCGCAGGGCGCCGTAGTACAGGACGCAGAACTGCGGGACGTTCGGCAGGGAGACCGCCACCCGGTCGCCCGGTTCGACGCCGTGGGCGCGCAGCAGGCCGGCCGCGCGGGCGGTGGCGTCGTCGAAGGCGGCCCACGTCAGGACGGCGTCGTCCAGGCGGACGGCGGGGGCGTCGGGGCGCTCGGCGGCGTGCCGGGGCACGAACTGGGCGAGCGAGACCGGGGTGGGGCTCGGGGTGGGGCTCATGGCGGCTCCCTGCAGGCGGCGTCGGCTACAGCGCGGCCAGTCTGGCACGTTCCCGGCACCAGCGGTACCGCGTACCGGCCGGTACCGGTCAGCAGCGGTCAGCGGCGTGGAGCACCGGGCGACGGCTGGTCGTGGACGGCCGGGCGGCCTTGCGATGATGGGGACCATGTCCGACGCGCCTGCTCAGACCCTCCCGTCGACGGCCCCCGCGCCGTCCGGTCCCCCGCCGACCGCCCCCGGCGTCGTCGTCCCGGACCGCCCGACGGTTGACGGGCTGGAGGAGCGCTGGGCCGCCGCCTGGCAGGAGCGCGGCACCTACGCCTTCGACCGCACGCGCGAGCGCGCGGACGTCTACTCCGTCGACACCCCGCCGCCCACGGTGTCCGGGTCGCTGCACGTCGGGCACGTCTTCAGCTACACCCACACCGACGTCGTCGCCCGCTACCAGCGCATGCGCGGCAAGTCGGTCTTCTACCCGATGGGCTGGGACGACAACGGCCTGCCCACCGAGCGGCGCGTGCAGAACTACTTCGGCGTGCGCTGCGACCCCTCGCTGCCGTACGACCCCTCCTTCGCGCCGCCGGAGAAGGCGCCCAAGAGCGACCGCGACTTCGTCCAGGTCTCCCGCCGCAACTTCGTCGAGCTGTGCGAGCGGCTGACCGCCGAGGACGAGCAGGCCTTCGAGGCCATGTGGCGCCGCCTCGGGCTGTCCGTGGACTGGTCGCACACCTACTCCACGATCTCCCCCGCCGCCCGCGCCACCGCGCAGCGCGCGTTCCTGCGCAACCTCGCCCGCGGCGAGGCCTACGCCGCCGAAGCGCCCACCCTGTGGGACACCACCTTCCGCACCGCCGTCGCCCAGGCCGAGCTGGAGGACCGCGAGCGCGAGGGCGCCTACCACCGCGTCGCGTTCGAGCGCACCGGCGGCGGCGGACCCGTCTTCATCGAGACCACCCGCCCCGTGCTCATCCCCGCCGTCGTCGCCCTCGTGGCGCACCCCGACGACGAGCGCTACCAGCCGCTGTTCGGCTCCACCGTGCGCTCGCCGCTGTTCGGCGTCGAGGTGCCCGTCGTCGCCCACCGCCTCGCCGAGCCCGACAAGGGTTCCGGCATCGCGATGATCTGCACCTTCGGCGACACCACCGACGTCACCTGGTGGCGCGAGCTGCAGCTGCCCACCCGCGCCGTCATCGGCTGGGACGGCCGCCTGGTCCGCGAGGTCCCCGAGTGGATCGCCGGCGGGCCCGGCGAGGAGCTGTGGGCCGAGATCGGCGGCGCCACCGTCCACACCGCGCAGGAGAAGGTCGTCGCCGCGCTGCGCGAGAGCGGTGCCCTGGTCGGCGAGCCGAAGAAGATCGTGCACCCGGTGAAGTTCTACGAGAAGGGCGACCGGCCCCTCGAGATCGTCACCACCCGCCAGTGGTACCTGCGCAACGGCGGCCGCGACGGCGACCTGCGCGACGCGCTGCTCGCCCGCGGCGCCGAGCTGGACTGGCACCCCGAGCACATGCGGCACCGCTACGACCACTGGGTCGGCGGCCTCAACGGCGACTGGCTCATCTCCCGGCAGCGGTTCTTCGGCGTGCCCTTCCCCGTCTGGTACCCCCTGGACGCCGACGGGCAGCCCCGCTACGACGCGCCCGTCCTGCCCGAGGAGTCGGCGCTGCCCGTCGACCCGGCCTCCGAGCCCGCCCCCGGCTACGAGGAGTCCCAGCGCGGCGCGCCCGGCGGGTTCACCGCCGACCCCGACGTCATGGACACCTGGGCCACCTCCTCGCTGACCCCGCAGATCGCCGGCGGCTGGGAGCGCGACGAGGACCTGTTCGCGCGGGTCTTCCCGATGGACCTGCGCCCGCAGGGGCAGGACATCATCCGCACCTGGCTGTTCTCCACCGTCGTGCGCTCCCACCTGGAGCACGGCGCGCTGCCCTGGCGCCGCGCGGCCCTGTCGGGCTGGATCCTCGACCCCGACCGCAAGAAGATGTCCAAGTCCAAGGGCAACGTCGTCACCCCGCTGGCGCTGCTGGAGGAGTACGGCTCGGACGCCGTGCGCTACTGGGCGGCCCGCTCGCGCCTGGGCACCGACGCCACCTTCGACACCGGCCAGATGAAGATCGGGCGCCGGCTGGCGATGAAGACGCTCAACGCCTCCAAGTTCGTCCTCGGCCTCGGCGTCGAGCGCGGGCTGGCCTCGGCCGACCCCGCCGCCGTCACCGAGCCGCTGGACCGCAGCGTCCTCGCCGGCCTCGCCGAGGTGGTGCGCACGGCCACCGAGCGCTTCGAGGACTACGACCACGCCACGGCCCTCGACGTCACCGAGCGCTTCTTCTGGGGCTTCTGCGACGACTGGGTGGAGCTCGTCAAGGACCGCGCCTACGGCGCCCGCGGCGAGGAGGCCGCCGCCTCCGCGCGCGCCACCGCGGCCATCGCGCTGCGCACCCTGCTGCGTCTGCTGGCCCCCTTCCTGCCGTACGCGGCGGAGGAGGTGTGGTCCTGGTGGCAGGACGGCTCGGTGCACACGGCTCCCTGGCCCACCGTCGACGAGCTCGGCGCGCCCGACGCGGCGACCCTGGGCGTCCTCGACGCGGCCGGGCAGGCCCTCACCGCGCTGCGCAAGGTCAAGAGCGAGGCGAAGGTGTCCCAGAAGACGCCCCTGACCGCCGCCACGATCACCGGCCCGGCGGGCGTCCTGGACGCCGCCCGGCTCGCCGAGGCGGACGTGCAGGCCGCCGGCCGCGCCGCCTCGATCACCTGGCAGGAGGCGCCGGCCGTCGAGGGCGAGCACGCCGCGGCGCTCGCCGCTCGGGCGGAGATCGCCGAACAGGTCTGAGGTCGCGCGGCGCTCCGGTGCGCGGGGGGCCGGTCGGTGGCGGGTGCTCCGGCCGGCTCTCCGCCCGCCGCCGGGCGGTTCCGGGTGGGCCGGTCGGTGGCGGGTGCTCCGGCCGGCTCTCCGCCCGCCACCGGGCGCGCGCCCGGACCCGGCGGGCCGGGCGGGCTCCGGACGCCGGCCTGCGCACCCGCCACCGCCCTCCTCGTCCCAGGACCTACCCCCGCTGCTTCCAGACCGTCTCAGGTCCTCGGCCGGCAGCGGCGAGCCTGGAGGTCAGAGGGTGACGGGGCGTCGTGGACGCCGGGCGTCCGGAGCCCGCGCCCGTCCACGGCCAGGAGGAACCCACCAGCTCCGGCGCGGGCGGAGAGCCCGGCGGCCAGGACGCCCCGGCTCCCGGCGACAGCGCCCACCACCGACGCGACGGAGCCCCGCGGCGCACGCACCGCAGGGCTCCGTCGAATCAGCGCGAGGTCAGCGCTCCACGTCGCCGCGGATGAACGCCTCGACCGCCGCGCGGCCCTCGTCGTCGGGCATCTGCACCGGCGGGGACTTCATGAAGTACGCCGACGGGCTGGTCAGCGGGCCGCCGATCCCCCGGTCGAGGGCGATCTTCGCCGCGCGCACCGCGTCGATGATGACGCCCGCGGAGTTCGGGGAGTCCCACACCTCGAGCTTGTACTCCAGGTTCAGGGGGACGTCGCCGAACGCGCGGCCCTCCAGGCGCACGTACGCCCACTTGCGGTCGTCGAGCCACTGGACGTAGTCGCTGGGCCCGATGTGGACGTTGCGCGTGCCGAACTCGGCCTGCACGTTGCTCGTGACGGCCTGCGTCTTGGAGATCTTCTTGGACTCCAGCCGGTCGCGCTCCAGCATGTTCTTGAAGTCCATGTTGCCGCCGACGTTCAGCTGGTACGTGCGGTCCAGCTTGATGCCGCGGTCCTCCAGCAGCTTGGCCAGCACGCGGTGCGTGATGGTCGCGCCGACCTGGGACTTGATGTCGTCGCCGACGATCGGGACGCCGGCCTCCGTGAACTTCGCCGCCCACTCCGGGGTGCCGGCGATGAACACGGGCAGGGCGTTGACGAAGGCGACGCCCGCGTCGATCGCGCACTGCGCGTAGTGCATCGCGGCGTCCTCGGAACCGACCGGCAGGTAGCAGACGAGCACGTCGGCGCGCGCCTCGCGCAGCGCGGCGACGACGTCGACCGGCTCGGCCGGGGACTCGGTGATGGTCTCGCGGTAGTAGCGGCCCAGGCCGTCCAGGGTCGGACCGCGCTGCACCGTCACGCCGGTCTCGGGGACCTCGGCGATGGTGATGGTGTTGTTCTCGCTGGCGCCGATCGCGTCGGCCAGGTCGGTGCCCACCTTCTTCTCGTCGACGTCGAAGGCGGCCACGAACTCCAGGTCGCGCACGTGGTAGTCGCCGAAGCGCACGTGCATGAGGCCCGGCACGGTGGCCGTCTCGTCGGCGTCGCGGTAGTAGTGCACGCCCTGCACGAGCGAGGCGGCGCAGTTGCCGACGCCGACGATCGCGACGCGGATGGGTCCTGCCATCAGGGGGTCTCCTCACGAGAGGTGGCGGGTGGCGGCGCGGGGGCCGCCGGTGCGGTGGCTTCGGCGCTGATGAGGCGGTCGAGCCAGGCGACCTCGCGGCGCACGGTGTCCAGACCGTGCCGCTGCGCCTCGAGCGCGTAGGCGTCGAGCTGCGCCTGCGTGCGGTCGATGGTGCGGGACAGGTGGTCCAGCCGCTCGAGCAGCCGGGCCCGGCGGCCCTCCAGCAGGCGCAGGCGCGTGCGGGGGGCGACGCGGGTGAACAGCGCGAAGCGGACGCCGAAGGCGTCGTCCTCCCACGCGTCCGGTCCGGCGTCCTCGAGCAGCCGGCGCAGGCGCTCGCGGCCCGCGGCGGTGACCTCGTAGACGACGCGGGGCCGGCGGCCGGTGGCCGGGGCGCTGCGCGTCTCGGTGATGCACCCGTCGGCCTGCAGGCGGCGCAGACAGGGGTAGAGCGTGCCGTAGGACAGCGCCCGGAAGGCGCCGAGGCGCACGTCCAGGCGCCGGCGCACCTCGTAGCCGTGCAACGGGCCGTCGGCCAGCAGGGCGAGCACCGCCAGCTGCAGGGCGTCCGTCCGCCGCTTGACCACCAGGAGACCTCCTCGACAGATGCATCGGATCGATGCATCGACGAGAACGTAGACGGGATCACACCGGTCGGCAAGCTCCAGGCGCGCGTGGCGGCCCGACGGGGCCTGTACGGTCCCTGCATGGTCACGGGTCCCGCCGAGAACCTCGAGCGCGAGCTCGCCGTCCTGCTGCGCCGGTCGCGCGCGATCTCCCGCGAGACCGCCCGCTCGGTGCACCCGGAGCTGGAACCGGAGGCCTACAGCCTGCTGGTGCGCCTGGACGACGTCGGCTCGGCGCGCCCGTCGGACCTGGCCGCCTTCTTCGGCATCGGCAAGCCGACGCTGAGCCGGCAGGTGCAGCTGCTGGAGCGGCTGGGCTTCCTCGAGCGGGCGGCGGACCCCGACGACGGCCGCGCGGTCCTGCTGACGCTGTCCCCCACGGGCCTGGAGCAGGTGCACGCGGCCCGCCAGGCCCGCCGCCAGCGCCTGCACGACCGGTTGGCGTCCTGGGACGACGCGGAGATGGCGCAGCTGGCGGACCTGCTGGCGCGCTTCAACGCCAGCATCATCTGACCCCTCCCGCCCCGGCGCCCGGGCGGCGCCGGAGACGGCCACCTCCGGCCATGAAGTTGCATGCGGCAACCACTGGTCATATAGTTGCCTCATCGCACTGATTTCGACCCCCGAGGTGCCCGTGGCCACACCGCACGCCTGCTCGGCGCTCGTCGACGTGCTCCCCGGAGTGCTCCGCACCCGCCGGGCCCTGGCCGGGCCCCCCGGCGCCGCGGCCGCGCTGAGCGCGCTGGCCGCCGTCCACGAGCTCGGCAGCCCCCGCGTCTCCGAGCTCGCCGACCACCTCGGCCTCGACCTGTCCACGGTCAGCCGCAAGGTCGCCCACCTGCGCCGCCTGGGACTGCTGGAGGCCGTGCCCGACCCCGAGGACGGCCGCTCGCACCGGCTGTCCACCAGCGCCGCCGGCCTCGCCGAGCTGCGCGAGCAGCGGCGCCGCCTCGTCGGCCGCCTCGTCGACCACCTCGACGACTGGGACGACGACGACCTCGACCGCCTCACCGGCCTGCTCGGGCGCCTCGGGCGCCCGGTGGGCACCCCGGACGCCACCGCCGAGCACCGACCCACCACCCGCACGCAGCAGAGGACCGCATGAGCCGCACCGCACCCCCGTCCGCAGCGCCCGCGACGGCAGCACCCGCCACGGCAGGACCGTCCGGGGTCGTCATGACCCACCGCCAGGTGCTGGAGGCGCTCTCCGGCCTCCTGCTCGGCATGTTCGTGGCGATCCTCAGCTCGACCGTCGTCTCCAACGCCCTGCCCCGCATCGTCAGCGACCTCGACGGCACCGAGTCCGGCTACACCTGGGTCGTCACCGCGGCCCTGCTGGCCACGACGATCTCCACCCCGGTCTGGGGCAAGCTGTCCGACCTCTTCTCCAAGAAGCTGCTCGTCCAGGTCGCCCTGGTGATCTTCGTCGTGGCCTCCGCCATCGCCGGGCTCAGCCAGAGCATGGCGATGCTCATCACGATGCGCGTGTTCCAGGGCCTCGGCGCCGGCGGCCTGACCGCCCTGGCCCAGGTCATCCTCGCCTCGATGGTCTCCCCCCGCGAGCGCGGGCGGTACTCCGGCTACCTGGGCGCCACGTTCGCCCTGGCCACCGTCGGCGGCCCGCTCATCGGCGGGGTCGTCACCGAGCACCTGTCCTGGCACTGGTGCTTCTACGTCGGCGTCCCCTTCGCGGTCGCCGCCTTCGTCGTGCTGCAGAAGACCCTCGACCTGCCCGTCGTGCGCCGCGAGGTCCACATCGACTACGCGGGCGCCCTGCTCATCGCCGCCGGCGTGTCGTCCCTGCTCATCTGGGTCTCGCTGGCCGGGCACCAGTTCGACTGGGCCTCCTGGCAGACCGCCGCGATGGTCGCCGGCGGCGTCGTCCTCCTGGCGGTGGCCGTGCTCGTCGAGAGCCGCGTGGCCGACCCGATCATCCCGGTGCGCTTCTTCCGCAACCCCACCGTCGTGCTCTCGGCGCTGGCGAGCCTCTTCGTCGGCGTGGCCATGTTCGGCGGCACGATCTTCCTCAGCCAGTACTTCCAGCTGGCGCGCGGCGAGACGCCGACGATGTCCGGCCTCCTCACCCTGCCGATGATCGTCGGGCTGTTCCTGTCCTCCACGATCGCCGGGCAGGTCATCACCCGCACCGGGCGCTGGAAGGGCTGGATCGTCACCGGCGGCGTCCTGCTCACCGCGGGCCTCGGCCTCATGGGCACCGTGGAGCACGACACCCGGTACTGGGTGCTGGCGCCGTGGATGTTCCTCATCGGCACCGGCGTCGGCATGATGATGCAGAACCTCGTCCTGGCCGTGCAGAACGTCATCGAACCGCGCGACCTGGGCGCCGCCAGCTCCTTCGTGGCCTTCGCCCGCACCCTGGGCGGCGCCATCGGCGTCTCGGCCCTGGGCGCCGTCCTCGCCCACCGCGTCGAGGACCACCTCGTCAGCGGCTTCACGGCCGCCGGCGTCGACCCGGCCGCCCTCGGCGGCAGCACCCGCGGCATCCCCGACCTGGCCACCATCCCCGAGCCGGCCCGCGGCCTCGTGCAGGCCGCCTACGGCTCCGGCGTCGCCGACATCTTCCTCGTCGCCGCGCCCTTCGCCCTGCTCGCCCTCGTCGTCTCGCTGTTCTTCAAGGAGGTCGCCCTGCGCGGGCCCGCGCAGCCCGGTGCCGCCGCGACCGGCGGCGAGGCGGCGCAGGAGCCGCAGCAGGCGCAGGAGTGGTCGGCGTCCCCCGCTGAGCGCGCGGAGCGGGAGGACACCACCGGCGACGGCGGCACCGGCCTGCACGTGCACGGCACCGTCACCCACCACGACAGCCGTCCCCTGGCCGGGGCGGTCGTCACCCTGGCCGACCAGTCCGGGCGCCAGGTGGCGCGCACCACCAGCGACGGGGACGGCACCTACCGCCTGCCGGTGCCCACGGGCGGCACCTACCTGCTCATCGTCGCGGCCGACCACGTGGCACCCTCCGCGCAGCTCGTCGCCGTCGGCGACCGGCCCGCCGCCCGCGAGGTCGTGCTGGCCGGCCGCTCGGCCATCACCGGCCGCGTCCTGGGCCACGACACCCGCACCGACGCCCACACCGGCGTCCCCGGTGCCCTCGTGACGCTGACCGACGTGACCGGTGAGGTCGTGGGCGCCACCCGCACCGACGGCGGGGGCGGCTACGCCTTCGACCAGCTGCGCGGCGGCAGCTACGTCCTCACCGCCCGCAGCGAGGAGCACCGCCCGCTGGCCCGCGGCGTCGACGTGCCCGACTCCGGGGCGCTGGCCTGCGACCTGCTGCTGACCGGCGGCGGGCGCCTGACCGGTGCCGTCGTCGCCGCCAGCGACGGCCGGCGCCTGAAGGAGGCCACCGTCACCCTCGTCGACGCCGAGGGGCAGGTGGTCGCCTCCACCACCACCGGCGAGGACGGCGAGTACGCCTTCGAGGACCTCGCGGGCGGCCACTACACGCTCACCGCCGCCGGCTACGCCCCCGTGGCCACCGGC
This sequence comes from Kineococcus haloalkalitolerans, assembly GCF_050871905.1. NCBI lineage: Bacteria > Bacillati > Actinomycetota > Actinomycetes > Kineosporiales > Kineosporiaceae > Kineococcus > Kineococcus haloalkalitolerans. Next base: position 1,002 of record NZ_JBJLSH010000021.1, on the reverse strand, counting down.
GTGGACGTGGAGGAGGACGCCGTGTCCGCGGTCCGAGTCCAGCTCGGGACCGGCCCGGTCGACGTGCGCGAGGGCGCCCTGCCGGGGCAGCGGTGACCGGCACCACCACCGGCACCGGGCGGGTGCGGACCCGGGAGGGCTGGCCGGTCGCGGGCGCGGCCGTCACCCTCCTGGGCCCCGACGGGCGCCAGGCCGCCCGCACCGCCACCGGCGGCGACGGCACCTTCCGCCTGACGGACGTGCCGGCCGGGGCGGCCACCCTGCTGGTGGCCGCTCCCGCGCACGAGCCGCGCGCCAGCGCCGTCACCGCCCCCACCGGCGGGACCTGGCGGCTGGGGGACCTCGTGCTCGCGCGCACCGGCGGCGGGGACGTGCCGCCGCCCGGCGTCTGGGACGTCGACACCGCCCACTCCACGATCGCCGCGCGCGCCCAGCACCTGGGGTTCGCGGCGGTCAACGGACGCTTCGACGACTTCACCGGTGTCATCACCGTCCCGCGGGACCCGGCGGCGGCGAGCGTGGAGGTCGAGATCGCCGCGGCCTCGATCGCCACGGGCAACGCCCAGCGCGACGAGCACCTGCGCTCGGCCGACTTCCTGGACGTCGCCCGCCACCCGCACCTGCGCTTCGAGGGCGCCGGCCCGCGGCGCACCGCGGACAGCTGGACGCTGCCCGGGCGGCTGACCCTGCTGGACGTGACGCGGCCGGTGGAGCTGGCGTTCACCTACGCCGGCAGCGGCCCGGACCCGTGGGGCGGCACCCGCGCGGCGTTCACCGCGACCACCGAGCTGCGGCGCGAGGACTTCCGGATGAACTGGAACCAGGCCGTCGGCGTCGGCGTGGCGGTCCTCGGCACCACCCTGAAGGTCACCGTCGACGTCGAGGCCGTGCTGCGGGCCTGACGCGACGTCCCCCGCACGTGACGAGGGCCCGCCCCCGGAACCCGGTCCCCGGGCGGGGCCGGGTGGGGTGGGGCTGCGCGCCTCGTTTGCGGGGGGTTCG
>NZ_JBJLSH010000020.1:0-71211 GCF_050871905.1 Kineococcus haloalkalitolerans | reverse complement strand
CGGTTTTTAACAGGGGGGCGGCCCGGGGCGGTAGCGGTAGAAATAGTTGGGGGTGGGGGGTTGAGGGGGGGGGCCGGGCCCCCCGCCCACCACCTCGTCGCGTCCCCGCACCCCTTCACCACGACCGCTGCTGGCACCGACCGAGGAGGACGGATGGACGAGCCCACGACCTCCGACGAGGGGTTCTCCCTCGTCGAGGTGGTCGTCTCCATGCTGATCTTCGCCCTGCTGGCGTCGGCGGTCGCCGGTCTCCTGCTGAAGACCTCGCAGGCGACGGCCCGGGGAAGCCAGCGGCAGGTCGCCGTCAACGTGGCCGACCGCGAGAAGGAGTACCAGCTGGGCATCGCCTGGACGGACGTCGCCTCGCGGAACACCACCACGACCCTCAACGGCGCCACCTACGCCGTCGCGACGACGGTGACGTTCGTCCCGGACAGCGCGAGCGGCAACAGCTGCTCCGTCGCCACCGGCGCCAGCCTGGCCTACAAGCAGGTCAAGGTCGCCGTGTCGTGGCCCGGCATCGGCACGACGGCACCCGTCACGACGGAGGTGCTGCGGCCCATCCCCATGGCGGAGACGGGCAGCACCAAGGGCGCCGTCGGCTGGCAGCTGCTCGACGCGACCGGCGCCGGCCTCCCCGGCATCGCGGCGACGCTCACCGGCCCCGGTGGGAACCGGACCGCCCTGACCAACAGCAAGGGGTGCGTCGTCTTCTCCGACCTGGACGAGGGCACCTACACGGCCACGGTGAACCAGTCCGGCTACGTCGGCCGGAACAACCAGCAGCAGCAGACGGGCAGCGCCACGGTGGCGGCCGGGAAGATCTCCGTCGTTCCCGAGCTGCGCTACTCGCCGATCGCCACCGCCCGCGTCACGACGACCGTCCCTGCTGGCTACCCGGTGGTCCAGGAGTACGGCGTCATGCTCAACGCCGCGGACGGCAACGGGTACGACACCCGACCTGTGTGCTCCAGCGGGCAGGACCCGCGGACCACCGCGTGCGCCGCCACCGACGGGACGGTGTCGCGCCTCTACCCGAAGAGCTACGTGCCCTACGCCGGGCAGTGCCTCACCACGCACGGCGGAACGTCGATCACACCGACCGTCCAGGGCACCCCGCCCTCGACGACCGTCACGCTCGGTGGTCTGTGGCTGAACCTGACACCGTCGGGGGCCGGCCCGTCCACCGTCGAGGTGAGGGCGACGACGCCCGCCACCGCCTCCTGCCCCGGCCTCTCGGTCGTGCTGGTGACGGGCCCCCGCGCGACCACCCGCGAGGTGAAGGCCGCGTTGCCGCCCGGGCCGTGGACCATCTCCGTGAACGGCTCGGACAAGTCCACCGTCACCCTGGCGCCCGGTACGCCCGCCTCTGCGACGCCGGTGGCCTCGTGATGCGCCGGCTGGTCCGACGCCGTAGGGACGTCCGGCACGGCGCCGCGGACGCTGGTCTCACGCTGGCTGAAACGGTGGTCAGCATGGTCGTGGCCGGTCTCGTGCTGGCGGGCGTCTCGGCCGTCACCATCAACCAGGTCCGCGCGGTGGACGCCGCGGAGAAGCGCAACGCCGCCACCCTGCAGACCGCGGGCGCGCTGGACCAGGTCGCCAAGCAGCTGCGCACGGCCACAGCCCTCGGCTCGCCGCCGCGGGCCTTCATCACCGCCTCGGCGGAGGAGGTCGGCTTCTACGCCAACGTCTTCTCCCTCGACCAGAGCACCGCGGCCGGCAAGCGCGCGGCGCAGCGCCCGCAGGAGGTGTGGCTGTGGACCCGCACGAGCGGGAACCGGCGGCAGCTGTGCGGGCAGGTGCGCCCGCTGTCGTGGACCGCCGCCGGTGACCCGGTCCTCCCGTCCACGCCGAGCCTGGCCACGGCGAGCGCCCGCACCTGCCGCGTGCTCGTCGACGACCTCGCGGCCGCCGACGCCGTCCCCACCTTCACCTACCTGCGGGCCACCGACCAGCTCGGCACCTCGGGCACCTCGGTCAGCACCATCGCCTCCGCCAGCGGTGCCGTCACCGACACCACGGCCGTCCAAGCGGTCGAGGTCCGCCTCCGCGCCAAGGCCGACACGTCGCGCGGTTCCAACGTCGTCACCAGCGTCGCGCGCGTGACGCTGCTCAGCCAGTCGTGAGGAGGGCCACCGTGACCCGCACCCGCCCGCTCCTGAGCCGCCTCGTGCGGCGCTCGGACGACAGCGGCTTCACCATGCTCGCGGTGCTGGTCAGCGCCTTCCTCGTGATGTCCCTGCTGCTGGTCGGCATCGCCCTGGCGGCCTCCGCCATGACCCGCAGCCGTGCCTCCCAGGACGACCGCGCCGCCCTGACCGCCGCTCAGGCGGGGCTGGCCGACTACATCAGCCGGCTGAACAACTGCGAGACCTACTACCTCGGCAGCGCCTCGCCGTGCGCCACCACCAACCCGGCCATGGGTGCCGGGAACTGGGCGACCCTCCCCGGCACCAGCGGTGCCGACGCCGCCCGGTACAACCAGCAGATCATCAGCACGCCGCTCGACGCGGGGTCCACGGGCGTCCGCGTGCAGGTGGACGGCCGCGCACGCGGCGAGACCCGCCGGCTGACGGTGGACCTGGCGCGCACCGGTTTCCTCAAGTACCTGTACTACACGGACTACGAGACCTTCAGCCCCAGCAACACCCGGCGCCTGCGCGCCGGTACCTCGTACATCACGGGAGACACGTCGACCTCCTTCACGCTGTCCGGCTCCGGGACGGCGCGCTCCTTCACCATCCCGCGCAACGCGACGGTCACCGTTGCTCAGCCGACCGAGGCGCAGGTCCAGGCCGGCTGCCAGCGGTACTACTACGCCAACGGTGCCACACCGGCCCGGTCGACGTTCCCCCGGACCGTGTCGTGGACGTCGGCGTCCGGCAGTGGTAGCACCGAGGCGTGGCCCACCACGGCGCAGGCGGCCCCCGGCGGTACGGCCAACTACACGTGCCTGACCATCAACTTCAGCGGTGCCGATACGTTCGACGGGCCCGTCCACTCCAACGACGCGTTCAGCATCAGCGGCCCCGTCCTCTTCAAGGGCGACACCACGACGTCGTGGAAGACGACCGGCAACCCGTGGTACGGCGCGGCGAACCCGTCGACCTCCGGCCGCAACCCCGAGTGGGCCACCCGGATGGACATGCCCAGCACCACCGACAAGCAGAAGTCGGTGGCGGCGTCGGGCGGCTGCCTGTACTCCGGGCCCACGGCGATCGAGTTCCTGTCCGACGGGAAGCTGCGGGTGAAGAGCCCGCAGAGCACTTCCTCCTCGACGGGTGCCAACTGCGGTGGGGGCACGACCTCGTACCAGACCGTGGACGGTCCGGGCAACGGCGTGATCTACGTGCAGGCCGGTCCCACGGCCAACAGCTGCATCGACGAGTACCAGAAGGTCACCGGCGATGTCACGAACTACGACAACAACAACTGCCGCGCCGGGGACGCGTTCGTGCGCGGCACCGTCAAGGGTCAGTTCACCGTCGCGGCCGAGCACGACGTGGTCGTGACCGGCAACGTCGTCTACAACGGGGGCACGGGCTCCAGCAGCACCGATGTCCTGGGCCTGGTGGGCAGCAACAACGTCGCCGTCTGGAACCCCGTGACGGCGGCCGGTACGAACATCAACCCCCCGGGGGACCGGCGGATCGACGCAGCCATGGCCAGCGTCTCCAACAGCATCACCGTGTTCAACTACGGATCGGGCACCCGGATCGGGACGCTCATCGTCAACGGCGTGCTCATCCAGAAGTTCCGCGGTCCCGTCGCCACCGGCAGCGGCACGATCACGAGCACCGGCTACTCCAAGGACTACCGCTACGACCCGCGACTGACGAAGCTGCCGCCCCCGACGTTCATCGCTCCGGTGAACGACCCGTGGAAGGTCATCAGCCTGTCCGAGCAGCGGGCCAGCTGATGGTGCCCGTGCTCTGCGCACTCCTCGGCCTGCTGATCGGGTCCTTCCTCAACGTGGTCGTCCACCGCGTGCCGGCCGGTCTCTCGGTCGTCCACCCGCCCAGCGCCTGCCCCGGGTGCGGGGCGGCAGTCCTGCGCCGCGACAACGTCCCGGTGCTCTCCTGGCTGCTGCTGCGCGGGCGGTGCCGCTCCTGCCGGGCGCCGATCAGCGCGCGGTACCCGCTGGTGGAACTGGGCACGGCGGTGCTCTTCGCCGCCGTCGCCCACGTGGTCGGTCCCACGTGGGCGCTGCCGGCCTACCTGTACCTGGCGGCGATCGCCGTCGCCCTGGCTCTCATCGACCTGGACGTGCGGCGGCTCCCGGATCCCATCGTCCTGCCCTCCTACGTGGTGGCGGGGGCCCTGCTGCTCCTGGCGAGCGCCGGGACGGGGGACTGGGCCGCCGCGGGCCGCGCCGTCGCCGGGATGCTCGTCCTCGGCCTGCTGTACGGCGCTCTCTTCGTGGCCAAGCCGGGCGGCATGGGCCTCGGCGACGTCAAGCTGTCGGGCGTCCTGGGTCTCTACCTGGGCTGGTGGGGCTGGGACGCCCTCGCAGTGGGAGCCTTCGCCGCCTTCCTCATCGGCGGGCTGGTGGCCGTGGTGACGATCCTGCGCCGCGGCGGCGGCCGGCGCACCGCCATCCCGTTCGGGCCGTCGATGCTCGGCGGAGCCCTCCTCGCCCTGCCGGCGGCCGGCCCCGTCGCCGGCTGGTACCTCGGTCTCATGGGCTTGACCGTCTCCGCCTGACCGGCGGGGGCCACGGGTGCACGGCCCACTTCCTCAGCGGCGGCTCGCACCCGCTCGACGCTCAAGGCGCTGGTGGACCTACCCGATCACTCCAGGGAACAACCCGCGAGCCCGACGGCTCACCACTCGAAGGGGGCGACGTGCCCGGACGTAGCGCCATCGGTCTCGACATCGGGACCTCGGGCGTGCGCGCCGCGGAGCTGTCCTACGGCCGCGGTGGCATGACGCTCGAGAAGTTCGGTCAGGTCGCCCTGCCCGAGGGTGCCGTGCGCGACGGGATGGTCGTCGACCGCCCTGTGGTCGTCGGCGCGCTCAAGGCGCTGTGGAAGGGCAGCGGTTTCCGCGGCAAGAAGGTGGCTCTCGGGGTCGCCAACCAGCAGGTCGTCGTCCGCCAGGTGGACCTGCCGTGGATGCGCGCCTCGGAGCTGAAGGCGTCGCTGCCCCTGCAGGTGCAGGACTACCTGCCGATGGCCGTCGCCGACAGCGTCATCGACTTCCACGTCACCGAGGAGGTCAACGACGGCGGGCCCCGGCTGCTGCGCGGGCTGCTGGTCGCCGCCTCCCGCGAGATGGTCATGTCCAACGTCGCCGCGGTCGAGGCCGCGGGCCTGCGGGCGACCTCCGTGGACCTCACCTCCTTCGCCGTGCTGCGCAGCATCGGCAAGCCCCACGCCGCCGTCGCCACCGAGGCGCTCGTCGACGTGGGCGCCCGCATCTCGAACCTGGTCATCCACTCCGGCGGGCAGCCGCGCTTCGTCCGCGTCCTGCTGTCCGGCGGCCAGGACGTCACCGACGCGGTGGCAGAGCGGCTCGGTGTGCCCACCGCTCTGGCCGAGGGCATCAAGCGCGGCGGCCCCGACGAGCTGTCCGAGCAGGAGTCGGAGCTCGTCACGAGCGCCGTCGACCTCATGCTCGAGGTCTTCGTGGACGACATCCGCAGCTCCCTGGACTACTACGGCGCCTCCAACCCCCAGTTCCCCGTGGAGCGCATCGTGCTCTCCGGCGGCGGCTCGCTCCTCGCGGGCGTGGCTGAGCGCCTGGAGCAGGTGACCCGCAAGCCGGTCGTCCTGGGCGACCCCGTCGCCGGCCTGCACATCGGCCGCACCGGCCTCGACGCGGCACAGCTGTCCGCCGTCCAACCCCTGGCGGCCGTCCCGGTCGGCCTGGCCCTCGGAGTGATCTCATGAGCTTCCAGACGCTGGAGGCGGTCGCGACCCGCACCGCCGTCGTGCGCGTCGACCTCCTGCCGCCGGACGTCGACGAGGCGCGCGGGGAGCGCCGCCTCAAGGTCGGCCTGGGCGTCGTGCTGGCCGGGGTCGTCGGTCTCGCCGCAGCGGCCTACGGCATGACCGCGGGTCACGTCGGTGCCGCCGAGGAGGCGCTGGCCGCCGAGCAGGACCGCACGCTGCAGCTGCAGCGCGCGCAGGATGAGTACGCCGAGGTGCCCCAGGTCCTCGCGCAGCTGCAGGCCGCCCAGAAGGTGCAGGCGGACGTCAGCGCCTACGAGGTCCCTCTGTACGCCTACCTCGACCGCCTGGCCGGTGCAGCCCCCGAGGACCTGACGTACACGTCGGTCGCCTTCCGGGTCGTGCCGCCCACCGCAGGTGAGACTCCTACCGTCGTGGACCCGTTGTCGGTGCCCGGCATCGGCACCCTCACCGTCACCGGCGAGACCTCGACCCAGTCGCGGATCGCCGAGTGGATGGACGGCGTCAGCGCGATCGGTGGGCTCGCCGACCCGCGACTGACGAACTCGGTGCTGGACCAGACCTCGGACACCGTGACGTTCAACGCGACCGCGACCCTGACCGACGACGCCCTGCTCGGCGAGCAGTGAGCGCCGGGACGAGAGGAGGCACGACGTGAGCACCGCCAAGGCCGGACCGGCCTCGAAGAACACCCTGTGGATCGCGGGCACCGGCGTCCTGGCGCTGCTGGTCCTCGTCGCCACCTACTTCCTCCTGGTGGCCCCGCAGCGCACCGAGGCGGCGAACCTGGCGACGCAGACGGCGCAGGTGCAGCAGAGCAACGCGGCGCTGGAGCAGCAGACCGCGCTCCTGGCCTCGCAGGCGCAGTCGCTGGACGAGAAGAAGCTCGACCTCGCGCGCATCGTCGAGACCCTGCCCGCCCAGGCCGAGCTCCCGTCCCTGCTGCGCACCCTCGACGGCTTCAGCGCCGAGACGGGCGTGGTCGTGACCTCCGTCGCCCCCGGCACGCCGTCCGCCTACGGTGCCGCCGCCGCCGGCAGCTCGCCCATCAGCCGAGTCCCGCTGGCCGTCACGGTCGAGGGGTCCTTCGCCGCGGCGGAGCTGTACGTGAAGAAGCTGCAGGCCGACATGGGCCGCTTCTTCCTGGTCACCGACCTTGAGGTGACCGCCGGCTCCACCGAGGACGCCTCCGGCGTCACCGCGACCGTCACCGGTGACCTGTTCGTCGTCACCGACCTCACCGCGGCGGCCGGCGTGTCCGCCGGGCCCGCGGGAGCCGCTGCTCCCGCCCCTGCCGCCACCAGCACGGACGACGGCCTGTCGTCCTCGACCGAGAGCGTGAGCTGATGGGCATCTTCACGTCCCGTTCTGCGGGCGGGTCGTCCGCGGAGGACGCGCCGCTGCCGGCGTTCGACGACGGCGGTCCCACCGACGGCAAGTCCGTGCGCGTGCTGCTCGCCGCCGTCGCTGGTGCCGCGGTGCTCGCTGGCGGTACCGCGGGCTTCCTGTGGCTGAGCACGTCGCCCGCGGCCGACGCGTCGGCGCTCGACGTCTCCGGGGCGCGCGGCGTCCCCAGCATCAGCGAGACCCCGACGACCCGCGAAGCCTTTCCGCTCGCCGGTCGCGACGTCTTCGGCGCCCTCCGCCCGGAGACCCCCGTCGCGGGCGGGAATGGGTCGGTGTCCGGTGGGAGCGGTTCGTTGACCGGTACCGCACCCGTCGTCGGCGGCTCGAGCCCCGTCACCGTGCCCGGGGTGACTGTCGGTGGAACTCCCGCTCCGAGCGTCGTTCCCACCGCGCCGGTGACGGGCGCACCCGGCGTCACGCCGTCCGTCCCGACGATCGCACCGGACCCCGTACCGACTCCCTCCAGGTCCACGGCTCCCGCCTGGGTGAAGCCGCTCATCTCCTTCGTGGAGGTCGACGCGGAGACTGAAGGCACTGGCAACTTCATCGTCGGCGGTCAGCGCGTGCCCGTGAGTCCTGGTGCGCTCGTGCCGGCTACATCAACTCTCTACGCTCCCCAGAAGAATCTCGAGCGGCGGCCGATGACTGAGAAGGAGGCTGCTGCCTGTCGCGAGCTAATCCGCGGGGCGACCCCTGCCGTGCGGGAAGAGATCAAGGTTGAGACAGACGACTGCAAGACGATCGAAGCATACGTCTACCGGGCGATGCTCACGCCGCGAAAAGCTTCACAGGGCCTCGACCGGTCGGGTTGGGTCGTCAATGCAGGAAAAGACTTGCCTGCGGCGGCCGTGGGCAAGACGACGGGCATTGTCCGCTGCCTGGCCCGACGCGGGGACGAGTTCCTCATCCGCGTGGATCGTCAGCAGGCCGTCTGGCTCGAGAAGGGCGAGGAGGTCCCCGGTACCGGTGACGTGACCCTGACCTTCGTCGACGTCGGCCTCGCCAGCATCCAGCGCCCCGACGTGGCCGTCTTTAACGATGGCGATGTTGACCACTTCACCGTGCTCGGCGCGGGTGAGGACGCCGGCGTCGCCTTCTGACGCCGAGCGACCGACCCGACCCGTCCCTGAACTCCCGGAGAATCCGATGACCACTCGATCCTCGAAGGCGCTGCGGCGTGCCGCGGCGGCACTCGCCCTCGCAGGCCTCGTCGCCGGTGCGGCGTCGGTCTCCGCCCAGGCGTCGCCGTTGCGCTTCAACTCCAACTACGGTCCGGACCGCTACGTCACCTCGGTCGTCGCCGAGGGGAACCCGCTGGCGACCGCGTTCATCGTGACGGGGGAGAATTATCCCGACGGGCTCAGCGCGGGGGCCGTCGCCGGCATGGTGGGCGGCAACGTCTACCTCACCCCTCAGCGCCAGCTGACCCAGGAGGTGCGTGAGCGCGTCGTATACGCGCAGCGCATCGTCGTCGTCGGCAGCGAGGCGTCCGTGGGTGCCGACGTCATGACCTGGCTGCGGCAGAACACCCGCGCGGAGCTCCTCCGCGTCGGTGGAGACGACCGGGTCGCGACCGCCGCGGCCCTCTCGGCCCGCTTCTACGCCACCCCCGCGCCGGACCGGCCGGGTGTTCGCCGCGTCGTCATCGCCACTGGGTACGAGTTCCCTGACGCCCTGACGGGAAGCGCTGCCGCCGCTCACGTCGAGTCGCCGCTGCTGCTCGTGCCCCGCGACGCGCTGCCCGGTGCGGTGGTGGCCGAGCTGCAGCGTCTGCGGCCGCAGGCCATCACGGTGGTCGGTGGGAGCAGCAGGGTCTCCGACGCGGTGCTGCAGCAGTTGCGGCAGTACACCGCCGGACCTGTCGAGCGGGTCGCGGGTGCTGACCGCTACGACACCGCGGTCCGCGTCAGCCGTGACTTCTTTAGCGACGCCCGATCGGTCGTCCTGGCCAGCGGTGAGACGTACGCCGACGCGCTGGCGGCAGGAGCCGTCGCCGGCCGCGCCGGTGGACCCCTCCTGCTGGCCGCTCACGGCTGCGTCACCGAAGGCGCGAACCTCGAAATCGAGCGCCTGCAACGGCTGCACGGCGAGGCGTCCGCCCTTGTCTCGTTCGGCGGGCCCAGCCGCCTGAGCGAGGACACGCTCAAGCGGACCAACTGCCAGCCGGCGGGGACGCCGGACAAGACGTACCTCGACGAGCTGACGTTATCGACAGGTAGCGCTCGCTACCTCTCCGACCACGCCACGATCTCCGGCCGCTTCTATCCCAGGTCGGCCGCCTTCGACGTCGACCCGCGCAACTCCGACTACCGCGCCTGGTCGTTGGACGGCCGCTTCGCCCGCTTCACCGCGGTGGCGGGGTTCGCCGACCTCGATCTCGGTGGCTTCACGTCGACGGTGGACGTCTACGGCGACGAGAAGCTGCTCGCGTCGCGCGTCGTCGCGCCGGGTGAACCGGCGTCCTTCAACGTGGACGTCCGGGGTGTCGACAACCTCAAGATCGTCACCACCTCGCCGCAGGCGGGGTCCCCGGCGGTCGGCAATGCCAACCGCCTCTACTTCGGCGACGCCGCCGTCAGCTGACCGAAACATCTCGGGGAGAACCATGCACATCCCGCGCCGAGCGCGCCGCACGCTCGCTCTCGCCCTGGCCGCCTCGGCGGTCACCAGCCTGGGTGCCGCCGTGCCCGCCGGAGCTTCCCCCGGCCCGGTGAGCGTCGACATCGCCCGCTCCGCTGACGGCAGCATCGCCGTGACGACGGTGCAGGTCGCCGACGCCGCCGCGGCCCGGGCGCTGATCCAGAGCTCCTCGCGGGCCGCCGACTTCGTCTCGGCCGACGTATCGACGCAGTACCGGCTGTTCGGCGCGCCTGACCCGCGGATCGGCGAGGCCGTTCACCTCCGTGAGATCGGCGCACCGCAGGCGTGGGCCACGTCGCAGGGCGCCGGTGTGGTGGTCGCCGTCCTGGACGACCGCGTGGACACGACGCACCCCGAGCTGCGGGGCAGGACCCTGCCAGTGGTGAACCTCGCCGGAGCTGCCTACGACGTCGCCGTGCCGCAGGAACACGGCACCGCTGTCGCCAGCACCGTCGCGGCCGCCTTGGGCAACGGCGAGGGAGCCGCCGGTGTAGCTCCTGCTGCCACCATCATGCCCGTCACCGTCTGCGTAGATCGCGGGTGCTCGTCGTCCTCCGTGGCGAACGGGATCGTGCACGCTGCCGACCACGGTGCTCGGGTCATCAACCTCTCCCTCGGTTCGCCGGTGGAGTCGGCCGTCATGAAGGCCGCGGTGGACTACGCGCTGCGCAAGGGCGTTGTGGTCGTCGCGGCTGCCGGCAACGACGGGGACGAGTGCGCGCCGGGGTGCGATGAATCCCCCAACTACCCGGCCGCGTTCCCCGGTGTGGTCTCGGTCGCGGCCGGCGGCCCCGCAGGTGCGAGCCCGTGGTCCAATCACGACGGCCAGGTGGCCCTCAGCGCTCCGGGTGAGGACATCTTCGTCGCACGCAGCGGTGGCGGTTACCACCGGCTGAGCGGCACGTCCTTCGCCGCTCCCCAGGTGGCGGGGGCCGCTGCGGACGTCCTGGCCGTGGCTCCAGGCATGACGCCCGAGCAGGTGCGCACACTCCTGGTGAGCACGGCCCAGGAAGTCCAAGGCTGGCCCGCTGGGTACGGTTCCGGCCTCCTGGACGTACAGAGCGCGGTCGCCTCCGCCAAGGGGGACGTCAAGCGAGCCGACGGCAGCGTCTCCTACACCCGTGCGGGGGTCGCTCGAGTGGTCCGGGGAGACATCCTGCGCCGCTACGACCTCCTGGACGCTGAGCGCGGTGACCTCGGGTGGCCCGTCACGGACGAGGTGGCGCTGCCTGGTGGTGCTCGGTCGCAGTTCGAGCGCGGTGACATCGTGTGGTCGCCGGCCACCGGGGCCAAGGTGCTCAAGGGCGCCATCCGTGGTCACTGGCTCACCTCGGGCGGTGTGGCCTCGCCGCTCGGGTACCCGACCGGTGAGGAGTTCTTGGTCGCTGGTGGTCGTGGACACGTCCAGGCGTTCGTCGGCGGGCTCGTCTACTGGACGCCCCAGACGGGTCCGCAGACCGTGCGCGGCGAGATTTTGCGCCGGTACAGCTCCCTCGGGTGGGAGAACGGTCCTCTCGGGTTCCCCACCACCTCAGAGGTTCGCCTGCGCTTTGGCGCCTTCTCCGCCTTCGAGGGCGGTGCCATCTATTGGAGCCCGGCGACGGGCGCCCACGCCGTGCGCGGCGCCCTGCGTGTGGCGTGGGCGTCGACAGGCTGGGAGAACGGCTACCTCGGGTACCCCACGTCGGACGAGTACCGCGTCGCCGGCGGTGTCCGCCAGGACTTCCAGGGCCGCACCCTGCAGTTCACGTTCGCGACCGGCAAGGTTACCGAGGTCCGCTGAGGACGCTCACGCAGCACGCAGGCCCGCACCCGTCGTCAGGGGGTGCGGGCCCTGCGTCGTCCACGGGTCGCCGCTTACGATGCCGGTGCCCGCCGCCCCACCCTCTCGAGGAGCCCGCCCGTGATCGTCCTCGTCGGCTTCATGGGCGCGGGCAAGACCACCGTCGGGCGGCTGCTGGCCGACCGCCTGGGCCTGCCGTTCACCGACACCGACGACGTCGTGCGGGCCCGCGAGGGCCGCTCCATCCCGGACATCTTCGCCGCCGAGGGCGAGGAGGTCTTCCGCGACCTGGAGCAGGCCGCCGTCGCCGACGTGCTCGCCGGACCGGACGCCGTCGTCTCCCTCGGCGGGGGCGCCTGCGGGCGCGCCGCCACCCGCGAGGTGCTGCGCGGGCACGACGTCGTGCACCTGCGCGTGAGCCTGGCCGAGACCCGCCGGCGCACCGGCGGGGACAGCGACCGGCCCGTCCTGCGGCGCCCCGACCTGGCGGACCTGCACACCGCCCGTCAGCGCGTGTACGACGAGGTCGCTACCGTCGCGGTGCCCACGGACGGGCGGACGGCCGAGGAGGTCGCCCGCGACGTGCTGGACCGGCTCGAGCGCTCCCCGGAGGACCGATGACGACCACGCCCACCCGCATCACCGTCGCGGGCGAGACCCCCTACGACGTCCTCATCGGCCGCGGCCTGCTCGGCGAGCTGCGCGGGATGCTCGGCGAGCGCGTCGCCAAGGTCCTCGTCGTCCACCCGCGCGCGCTGCGCACCACGGGCGAGGCCGTGCGCGACGACCTGGCCGCCCAGGGCCTGGAGGCCGTGCTGGCCGAGGTGCCCGACGGCGAGGAGGCCAAGTCCGCCGAGGTCGCGGCCTTCTGCTGGACGGTGCTGGGGCAGTCGAACTTCACCCGCTCCGACGCCGTCGTCGGCGTCGGCGGGGGAGCGGTCACCGACCTCGCCGGGTTCGTCGCGGCCACCTGGCTGCGCGGGGTGCGGGTGGTGCAGGTGCCCACGACGCTGCTGGCGATGGTCGACGCCGCGGTGGGCGGCAAGACCGGCATCAACACCGCCGAGGGCAAGAACCTCGTCGGCTCGTTCCACCCGCCGGCCGGGGTGCTGTGCGACCTGGACGCCCTCGGCACCCTCCCGCCGCACGACCTGCGCGCGGGGCTGGCCGAGGTCGTCAAGTGCGGTTTCATCGCCGACGAGCGCATCCTCGAGCTCGTCGAGGCCGACGTGGAGGCCGCCACCGACCCCACCTCGCCGGTGCTGGCCGAGCTGGTCGAGCGGGCCGTGCGCGTCAAGGCCCACGTCGTGGGTGAGGACCTCAAGGAGTCCGACCTGCGCGAGATCCTGAACTACGGGCACACCTTCGCCCACGCCGTCGAGCTGGTGGAGCGCTACCAGTGGCGCCACGGCGCCGCCGTCAGCGTCGGCCTCGTCTACGTCGCCGAGCTGGCCCGCCTCGCCGGGCGCCTGTCGGACGCCGAGGCCGACCGCCACCGCACCGTCCTGACCTCCCTGGGCCTGCCGGTCACCTACCGCGGCGACCGCTGGCCGCAGCTGCTGGACGCGATGCGCCGGGACAAGAAGTCACGCGGGGCGCTCCTGCGGTTCGTGGTCCTGGACGGCATCGGCCGCCCGTCGCGGCTGGAGGGGCCCGACCCCGCCATGCTGCAGGCCGCGTACGCCGAGATCAGCGCCTGAGCGGGGCCGAGGCACGCGGCTCGCCGGGACGTGGTCCGGTCGCCACAGGGCGATCAGGAACAGGACCAACGGGACGAGCTGGAGGGCGGCGTCGCCGGTCGGGGAGGTGATCGCCCACCGCGCGTCGAAGGTGATCAGGGCGGTCGCCGCGGTGAGCCACGGCACGGGTCCACGCCCGCACAGGACGTCGGCCGCCAAGGCGGCGACCACGAAGCTCGCGAAGTAGTAGTCCAGGCCCTGAGGATCTAGGGCTAGCCGGCCCGCGATGACGGCCATGAGGGCCAGGGGCCACCTGCCTCGCGCGACCGCTCCGCACGTCAACGCGGCGGCGAAGGCGAGCTGAGCGGTGCGCAGCCACCCCGGGATGGGTTGGGAGTGCTCCAGACCCAGCAGTGCCAGCGGAGAGGCTTCCCAGACGTCCAGTCGGAAGTGGCTCAGCGAGTCGAGCGTGCCCGGCACCGCGAGGACGAACGGCAGCCACGGGAGGGCCGCCAGGACCGGGGCGGTCACCACCGCCTTCCACCGTCCGGGTGCGGGGAGCGCCAGCAGGAGCGGGGCGAGAGCGACGGCCCACGGCTTGCACGCCACCGCTGCTGCCACCAGGCAGGCCGCCAGAGAGGCGCGGTCCGTGCGGACCGCCCACAGCGCTCCGCACGCGGCCAGAACCACGAGGACGTCGTCGGGGTGGGGGTAGTCGGCCGCGACCGCCCACCAGTACACCCCGGCCAGGCATCCGCCGATCGCCGTGCGGGCCTGCACGGCCAGAGAGACGTCCGCGGTCCCGCAGGCAGTCCGCTCAAGCAGCCAGCAGCAGGTGGGCAGGACAAGCGTCAGGAGCACCGCGACCACGCCGGCGCCCCAACTGAGGGGGAGCCCCGAAAAGGGCAGTGACACCAGAAGAGCCAGGGGTCCGATCTGGACCTCGGGGTGGTCGCGGTAGAGGCTGAGGGGTGCGACCTCGCTCACCCCACCGCTCAAGACCTGAGCTCCGAAGGCGAAGTAGCGCCAATCGCTGGGATCGGGGGCGCCGACGACGCGCCACAGGGTCGGCACCAGCGCGACGAGAGCCACGATCACCAAGCGGTGACGCAGGAGCTTGTGCACCCAGCTCGGCACGGCGTTCGCCGTCGTCTCCACCCATCCCCCTCGTAGCCGTTCCCGGCTGGTGATCGGGACGTCGTCCACAGGTCTTGAGCACGGGGGACGCTCCCGCTCCAGCGCTCGCCGCCCGGACGCCCCCGCACCGCTCGGTACGATGGCGCCGACAGGCGCGCGCCCCCCGGCCGCGCTCGACCCAGCGGAGACGGACAGAGAGACACGTGGCGACGACCAACGACCTGAAGAACGGCACCGTGCTCAACCTCGACGGGAACCTGTGGTCCGTCGTGGAGTTCCAGCACGTCAAGCCCGGCAAGGGTGGCGCCTTCGTCCGCACCAAGCTGAAGAACGTGCTGTCCGGCAAGGTGGTCGACCGCACCTTCAACGCCGGCACGAAGGTCGACACGGCGACCGTCGACAAGCGCGACATGCAGTACCTGTACCGCGACGGCGAGGACTTCGTGTTCATGGACTCCTCGACGTACGACCAGATCACGATCCCCGAGGCCACCGTCGGCGACGCGGCCAACTACATGCTGGAGAGCCAGGAGGCCGTCGTGGCCACCCACGAGGGCACCCCGCTGTACGTGGAGCTGCCGACCTCCGTCGTGCTGGAGATCACCTACACCGAGCCGGGCCTGCAGGGCGACCGCTCCACGGGCGGCACCAAGCCGGCGACGGTGGAGACGGGCTACGAGATCCAGGTCCCGCTGTTCCTGGAGCAGGGCACCAAGGTCAAGGTCGACACCCGCACCGGTGACTACCTCGGCCGCGTGAGCTGACGTGGCCGCCCGCCGCAAGGCGCGGCTGCGCGCGGTGGACGTCCTCTTCGAGGCCGACCAGCGCGAGCGCCCGGCGCTCGAGGTCCTCAAGGCCAAGATCCAGCGGGCGGACCCGCCCGTGGGCGAGTACGCGGTGACGCTCGTGGAGGGCGTGGTCGCCCACGAGGAGCGCATCGACGAGATCCTCGCGACGTACTCGATGGGCTGGACGGTCGACCGGATGCCCGCGGTGGACCGCGCGGTGCTGCGGATGGCCACGTGGGAGCTGCTGCACGCCGACGACGTGCCCGACCACGTCGCGATCAGCGAGGCCGTGGAGATCTGCCAGGAGCTGTCCACCGACGAGTCGCCGCGCTTCGTCAACGGCCTGCTGGGCCGCATCGCGGAGCTGGCGGAGACGCTGAAGGCCTGAGCGCCCCCAGCGCGGTCAGCCACCACGCACGACGGCCCGGCACCCCGCGAGGGGTGCCGGGCCGTCGTCCGTGCGGTGCGCCTCAGCCGTGCTCGACGGCGCGGCGCGCGTCGGCGTTGAGCACGCCCCAGGCGATGAACTCGTCGCACAGGGTGGTCGCCGGCACGTCGTAGATGACGGCCAGGGTGCGCAGGTCGTCCGCCCGGATGGACAGGACGCGCCCGTTGTAGTCGCCGCGCTGGGACTGGATGGTCTTCGCGTAGCGGTCCAGGGGGCCGGCCTTCTCGGCCGGGACCTCCTGGAGGCGCTCCAGGTCGAGCACGAGCCGCGGGGGCGGCTCGGAGCTGCCCTGCGGCGCGCCCTCGGGCAGGAGGGCCGAGACGGGGACCCCGTAGAAGTCCGCCAGCTCGGCGAGTCGCTGGACGGTCACCGCACGGTCGCCCCGTTCGTAGGAGCCGACGACGACGGCCTTCCACCGTCCCTCGGACTTCTCTTCGACGCCGTGCAGGGACAGCCCCTGTTGGGTACGGATGGCGCGAAGGCGCGATCCGAGTGCGCGGGAGTAGTCCGATGCCATGCCCAGAATCGTCACTGTACGTGAACGCCCTCGTCAAGCTGACCTGCCGCTTCGCCCTCCGCGGACACAGGATCCCACCCGGACGGCACGACTTCCGTTACTCCACGTGAGCGCTTGACCTCACAACGAGGTGCACGGGCTGTCGTGGGCGCGTCGCAGCCCGAGCCAGGCCCTCGCAGGCCGTCGCGGGGGACGACCGGCCCTCCGGTAGGGTCGCCGCGACGGTCGGCCGCTGTCCAGGGCCGACCCGCAGACGTCCTTTAAGGAACCGTCCCGTGAGGCGGGGAAGGAGGTCGGTGGTGACCGCTGCCCACGACCCGGCCGGGTCCGCGCCGGCGACGGCGGACCGGGTGCTGCTGGAGGCCCCGGACGTCGCGCGCGCGCTCACCCGCATCGCGCACGAGCTGCTGGAGGCCAACAAGGGCCCCGGCGACCTGGTGCTCCTCGGCATCCCCACGCGCGGCGTCCCGCTCGCGCAGCGCCTGGCCCGTCGCCTGGCCGAGGTGGAGGGCACCGCGGTGCCCGTCGGCTCCCTCGACGTGACGATGTACCGCGACGACCTGCGCCGGCACCCCGTGCGCGCCCTGCTGCCCACCGAGCTGCCCGCCGGCGGCGTCGACGACAAGGTCGTGGTGCTCGTCGACGACGTCCTGTACTCCGGGCGCACCGTGCGCGCCGCCCTGGACGCCCTCAACGACCTGGGCCGCCCGCGCGCCGTGCGCCTGGCCGTCCTCGTCGACCGCGGCCACCGCGAGCTGCCCATCCGCGCCGACCACGTCGGCAAGAACCTGCCCACCTCCTCCGCCGAGCGCGTGCGGGTGCTGCTGGCCGAGGCCGACGGCCGCGACGCCGTCGTCCTCACCACGCCGCTGGCCGCCCCGGGCGCAGCGGGGGGCGACGCCTGATGCGCCACCTGCTGTCCGCCGCCGACCTGGACCGCGCGGGGGCCGTGGAGGTCCTCGACGTCGCCGAGGAGATGGCCGCCACCCAGCGCCGGGAGATCAAGAAGCTGCCCACGCTGCGCGGGCGCACCGTGGTCAACCTCTTCTTCGAGGACTCCACCCGCACCCGCACGTCCTTCGAGGCCGCCGCCAAGCGGCTGTCCGCGGACGTCATCAACTTCTCCGCCAAGGGCTCCAGCGTCTCCAAGGGCGAGAGCCTGAAGGACACCGCGCTGACCCTGGAGGCCATGGGCGCCGACGCGGTCGTCGTGCGGCACTCCGCCTCCGGCGCCCCGCACCGCCTCGCGCACGCCGGCTGGACCCGCGGTGCCGTCGTCAACGCCGGCGACGGCACCCACGAGCACCCCACGCAGGCCCTGCTGGACGCCTACACGCTGCGCCGGCACCTGCGCGCGCCCGGCGAGGGCCTGGACGGCGTGCGCGTCACGATCGTCGGGGACGTCCTGCACAGCCGCGTGGCCCGCTCCAACGTCCTGCTGCTGCACACCCTCGGCGCGCACGTCACCCTCGTCGCCCCGCCCACCCTGCTGCCGGTGGGCGTGGAGGCCTGGCCGTGCGAGGTCACCAGCGACCTCGACGCCGCCCTGGCCCTGGGCGAGCCCGACGCGGTGATGATGCTGCGCGTGCAGCGCGAGCGCATGGAGGCCGCCGGCGGCGGGTTCTTCCCCTCCGCCCGCGAGTACACCCGCCGCTACGGCCTGGGCCGCGCGCGGCTGGCCGCCCTGCCCGACCACACCCTCGTCATGCACCCCGGGCCGATGAACCGCGGCCTGGAGATCTCCGCCGACGCCGCCGACAGCCCCCGCTCGACCATCGTCGAGCAGGTCGGCAACGGCGTCGCGGTGCGCATGGCCGTCCTGTACCTGCTGCTCGCCGGTGAGCGGGCCGAGACCCCCGGAGGTGCGCGGTGAGCGTCCTCGTCCACGGCGCCCGCGTCCTCGGCGGCGAGCCGACCGACCTGCTGCTGCGCAGCGGCACCATCGCCGAGGTCGGGGCGCTCGCCGGCACCCCGGCCGCCGAGGGCGCCACCGTGCTCGACGCGCGCGGCCTGGTGGCCCTGCCCGGCCTGGTCGACCTGCACACCCACCTGCGCGAGCCGGGCCGCGAGGACGCCGAGACCGTCGAGTCCGGCACCCGCGCCGCCGCCCGCGGCGGCTACACCGCCGTCTTCGCCATGGCCAACACCTTCCCCGTGGCCGACACCGCCGGCGTGGTGGAGCAGGTCAAGCGCCTGGGCGACGAGGCCGGCTGGGCCGAGGTGCGCCCCGTCGGCGCCGTCACCGTCGGCCTGGCGGGCGAGCAGCTGGCCGAGCTGGGCGCGATGGCCGACTCCGCCGCCGCCGTGCGCGTCTTCTCCGACGACGGGCACTGCGTGTCCGACGCGGTCCTCATGCGCCGCGCGCTGGAGTACGTCAAGGCCTTCGACGGCGTCATCGCCCAGCACGCGCAGGAGCCGCGGCTGACCGAGGGCGCGCAGATGAACGAGGGCACCGTCTCCGCCGTCCTGGGCCTGCGCGGCTGGCCCAGCGTGGCCGAGGAGGCCGTCATCGCCCGCGACGTGCTGCTGGCCGACCACGTCGGCTCGCGCCTGCACGTGTGCCACGTGTCCACCCGCGGCTCGGTGGAGATCATCCGCTGGGCCAAGCAGCGCGGCGTCCAGGTGACCGCCGAGGTCACCCCGCACCACCTGCTGCTCACCGACGAGCTGGTGCGCGGCTACGACCCCGTCTACAAGGTCAACCCCCCGCTGCGCACGCAGGCCGACGTCGAGGCGCTGCGCGAGGGCCTGGCCGACGGCACGATCGACGTCGTCGCCACCGACCACGCCCCGCACCCGGTGGAGGCCAAGGACTGCGAGTGGTCCGCGGCCGCCATGGGCATGACGGGGCTGGAGACCGCCCTGTCGGTCGTGCAGCACGCCGTGGTCGACACCGGCCTGCTCACGTGGGCCGACGTCGCGCAGCGGATGTCGGCGGTACCCGCGCGCATCGGGCGGCTGGCAGGGCACGGGACCCCGCTGGCCGCGGGCGAGCCGGCCAACCTCGTCCTGCTCGACCCCGCGGCCCGCACGGTCGTCGACCCGGAGGCGATGGCCACCAGCGGGCGCAACTCCCCGTTCCGGGGCATGGAGCTGCCCGGGCGCGTGGAGGCCACCTTCCTGCGCGGCGAGCCCACGGTGCTCGACGCGCGCCTCGTCGAGAGGGGTCCGAACTGATGCGCTGGATCGCCGTCGCCCTGCTGGTCATCGGCCTGCTCATCCTGTGGCGGATGATGTTCGCCGGTTACCGCGGGCGCGCGCTGCGGCAGAAGATGCTGCCGCGCCCGCTCGGCGCGCGGGACTGGGACGCGCTCACCGACGCCGTCGAGGGCGTGTACGTCTCCACGACCGACGCCGAGAACGCGCTGGACCGCATCGCCGCCCACGGCCTGGGCACCCGCAGCGCCGTCGCTCTCGGCTTCGTCGACGGCGGTGTGGGGTTCCTGCGCCAGGGGGCGCGCTCGTTCGTGGTGCCCGCCGACGCCATCGTCGGCGTCGGCCACGGCCCCGGGATGGTCGGCAAGTGGATGGGCAGGCCCGACGGGCTCCTCGTGCTGCGCTGGCGGCTCGGCGACCGCGTCGTGGACACGGGGGTGAAGCCGCGGCACCCGGCCGAGGGCAAGCGCTTCGCCCAGCAGGTGGAGGAGCTCGTGCGCAGCACGGACCGTGCGCGGCGCACGCAGCGCGAGCAGCAGGGAGGCCAGGAGTGAGCACAGGCGCGAACGGCGCCCGCACCCCCGCGGTGCTGGTGCTGGAGGACGGACGCACGTTCCGCGGCGACGCCTACGGCCGCGTCGGCGAGACGGTCGGCGAGGCGGTGTTCTCCACCGGCATGACCGGCTACCAGGAGACGCTGACCGACCCCAGCTACCACCGGCAGGTCGTCGTCATGACGGCCCCGCACGTGGGCAACACCGGCTACAACGACGAGGACGCCGAGTCCTCGCGCATCTGGGTCGCCGGCTACGTCGTGCGCGACCCCGCCCGCGTGCCCTCGAACTGGCGCTCGCGGCGCACCCTGGCCGACGAGCTGGACGCCCAGGGCGTCGTCGGCATCTCCGGCGTGGACACCCGCGCGCTGACCCGGCACCTGCGCGAGCGCGGCGCCATGAAGGTCGGGGTGTTCTCCGGCGAGGCCGCCGCCCGCCCGGTCGAGCAGCTGCTGGACGCCGTGCGCGGCGCGCCCGACATGGTCGGCACCGACCTGGCCTCCCTGGTCAGCACTCCCGAGGCGTACACCGTCCCGGCGCACGGGGAGCGGCGCTTCACCGTGGCCGCGGTCGACCTGGGCATCAAGTCGATGACGCCGCAGCGGCTGGCCGAGCGCGGCGTCGAGGTCACCGTGCTGCCCTCGACCGCGACGCTGGAGCAGGTCCTCACCGCCGGGCCCGGCGGCTCGGCCCCCGACGGGGTGTTCTTCTCCAACGGCCCCGGAGACCCCGCCGCCGCGACCCACGAGATCGAGGTGCTGCGCGGCGTCCTGGAGCGGAGGGTGCCGTTCTTCGGCATCTGCTACGGCAACCAGCTGCTGGGCCGCGCCCTCGGGTTCGGCACCTACAAGCTGAAGTACGGCCACCGCGGCATCAACCAGCCCGTCATGGACCTGGCCACCCGCAAGGTCGAGGTCACCGCCCACAACCACGGCTTCGCGGTCGAGGGCCGCGCCGGGGAGGTGCGCGAGACCCCGTACGGCCGCGCGGAGGTCAGCCACGTCTGCCTCAACGACGACGTGGTGGAGGGGCTGCGCTGCCTGGACGCGCCCGCGTTCAGCGTGCAGTACCACCCCGAGGCCGCCGCCGGCCCGCACGACGCCTCCTACCTGTTCGACCGGTTCCTCGCCCTCATGGAGGGCGTGCCGGCCGCGCAGCTGGTCGACGACACCGCCGACGCCGACACCACCGAGAACCCCGCCGCCGACGGCGCGACCGCGAAGGACGCCTGATGCCCCGCCGCACCGACATCTCCTCGGTCCTCGTCATCGGCTCCGGGCCGATCGTCATCGGCCAGGCCGCCGAGTTCGACTACTCCGGCACGCAGGCCTGCCGCGTCCTGAAGGCCGAGGGCCTGCGGGTCGTGCTGGTCAACTCCAACCCGGCCACGATCATGACCGACCCGGAGATGGCCGACGCCACCTACGTCGAGCCCATCACCCCCGCCACCGTCGAGGCGATCATCGCCAAGGAGAAGCCCGACGCGGTCCTGGCGACCCTGGGCGGGCAGACCGCGCTGAACACCGCGATCGCGCTGTACGAGAGCGGGGCGCTGGAGCGGCACGGCGTCGAGCTCATCGGGGCCGACGTGGACGCCATCAAGCTGGGCGAGGACCGCCTGCTGTTCAAGGGCGTCGTCGAGCGCTGCGGCGCGGAGTCCGCCCGCAGCCACCTGTGCCACTCCATGGACGAGGTGCTGGCGGCGGCCGAGGACCTCGGCTACCCCGTCGTCGTGCGCCCCAGCTTCACCATGGGCGGCCTGGGCTCCGGCTTCGCGCACACCGAGGAGGAGCTGCGGCGCATCGCCGGGCAGGGTCTGCACCACTCCCCGGTGACCGAGGTGCTCCTGGAGGAGTCCATCCTCGGCTGGAAGGAGTACGAGCTGGAGCTCATGCGCGACCGCGCCGACAACGTGGTCGTCGTCTGCTCCATCGAGAACTTCGACCCGATGGGCGTGCACACCGGCGACTCCATCACCGTCGCGCCGGCCATGACGCTCACCGACCGCGAGTACCAGCGCATGCGCGACATCGGCATCGCCGTCATCCGCGAGGTCGGCGTGGACACCGGCGGCTGCAACATCCAGTTCGCGGTCAACCCCGCCGACGGGCGCATCATCGTCATCGAGATGAACCCGCGCGTCTCGCGCTCCAGCGCGCTGGCGTCCAAGGCGACCGGGTTCCCCATCGCCAAGATCGCTGCGCGGCTGGCCGTCGGGTACACCCTCGACGAGATCCCGAATGACATCACGCAGGAGACGCCGGCCAGCTTCGAGCCGACGCTGGACTACGTCGTCGTCAAGGTGCCGCGGTTCGCGTTCGAGAAGTTCCCGGCCGCCGACCCCACGCTCACCACGACGATGAAGAGCGTCGGCGAGGCCATGGCGCTGGGCCGCAACTTCACCGAGGCGCTGCAGAAGGCGCTGCGCAGCACCGAGAAGCGCGGCGCGCCCTTCACCTGGGCCGGCGAGCCCGGCGACCTGGACGACCTGCTGGAGCGCGCGCGCCGGCCCACCGACGAGCGCATCGGCCTGGTGATGCGCGCGGTGCGCGCCGGCGCCACCCCCGAGCAGCTGTTCGAGTCCACCCGCATCGACCCGTGGTTCCTGGACCAGCTGTTCCTGCTCGACGAGGTCGCCCGCGAGGTCCGCGACGCCGACCAGCTGACCCCGGAGCTGCTGCGGCACGCCAAGCGGCACGGCTTCTCCGACGCCCAGCTGGGCGAGCTGCGCCACCTGCCCGAGGACGTCGTGCGCGGCGTGCGGCACGCCCTGGGGGTGCGCCCGGTCTACAAGACCGTCGACACGTGCGCGGCCGAGTTCGCCGCCCGCACGCCCTACCACTACTCCAGCTACGACGAGGAGGACGAGACCCGCCCGCGCGAGCGGCCGGCCGTCGTCATCCTCGGCTCCGGTCCCAACCGGATCGGGCAGGGCGTGGAGTTCGACTACTCCTGCGTGCACGCCTCCTTCGCGCTGCGCGACGCCGGGTTCGAGACCGTCATGGTCAACTGCAACCCGGAGACGGTTTCCACCGACTACGACACCTCCGACCGGCTCTACTTCGAGCCGCTGACGCTGGAGGACGTCCTGGAGGTCGTGCACGCCGAGACCCGCTGCGGTCCCGTGCACGGGGTGATCGTGCAGCTGGGCGGGCAGACGCCGCTGGGCCTGGCCGCCGGCCTGCAGGCCGCCGGCGTGCCGATCATCGGCACGCAGCCGGAGGCCATCGACCTGGCCGAGGAGCGCGGCGCGTTCGGCCGCGTCCTGGACCGGGCGGGCCTGCCCTCGCCGCAGCACGGCACCGCCGTCAGCGTCGAGGAGGCCACGGCCATCGCCGCGGGCATCGGCTACCCGGTCCTCGTGCGGCCCTCCTACGTCCTGGGCGGGCGCGGGATGCAGATCGTCTACGACGAGGCCTCGCTGCGCGACTACATGGCCACGGCCACGGAGGTCTCCCCGGACCGCCCCGTGCTCGTGGACCGGTTCCTCGACGACGCCGTGGAGATCGACGTCGACGCCCTGTTCGACGGCGAGGAGATGTACCTCGGCGGGATCATGGAGCACATCGAGGAGGCCGGCATCCACTCCGGCGACTCCGCGTGCGTCATCCCGCCGGCCACGCTGGGCCGCGCCGAGCTGGAGCGGGTGCGCCGTTCCACCGAGGCCATCGCCCGCGGCGTCGGCGTGCGCGGCCTGCTCAACGTCCAGTTCGCCCTCGCCGCCGACACCCTGTACGTGCTGGAGGCCAACCCGCGGGCCTCGCGGACCGTGCCGTTCGTGTCCAAGGCGACCGGGGTGGCGCTGGCCAAGGCCGCCGCGCGCGTCATGGCCGGCTCCTCGATCGCCGACCTGCGCGCCGAGGGGCTGCTGCCCGCCCGCGGCGACGGCGGCGTCCTGCCGGTGGAGGCGCCCACCTCCGTCAAGGAGGCCGTGCTGCCCTTCGCCCGGTTCCGCACCGCCGAGGGGGAGGTCGTCGACTCGCTGCTGGGGCCGGAGATGCGCTCCACCGGCGAGGTCATGGGCATCGACGTCGACTTCCCCACGGCCTTCGGCAAGGCGCAGGCCGCCGCCTACGGCGGGCTGCCCACGACGGGGACGGCGTTCATCTCCGTGGCCGACCGCGACAAGCGGGCCATGGTGTTCCCCGTCAAGGGCCTAGCCGACCTCGGGTTCCGGCTGCTGGCGACCCAGGGGACCGCGGACGTGCTGCGCCGCAACGGCATCGAGTCCACGGTGGTCCGCAAGCACTCCGCGGGCCCGGGGGAGGCGGGGGAGCCGACCATCGTCGCGCAGATCGCCGCCGGCGAGGTCTCCATCGTCGTCAACACGCCCTCGGGCAACCAGGCGCGCGCCGACGGCTACGAGATCCGCGCAGCCTCCACGGCCGTGGGCGCGCCCATCATCACCACCGTGCAGGAGCTGGCGGCGGCCGTGCAGGCCATCGAGGCGCTGCGCGCCGGGCACGGCACGTCGGTGGCACCGCTGCAGGAGCACGCGGCCGCGCTGGCCGCGGCCTGGGACGGGTTCCGGGCGTGAGCGCACCGCCGGCCGGGCGGCGCTTCGGCGCCCGCCTGGCCGCGGCCGTGCAGCGGCACGGCCCGCTGTGCGTGGGCGTGGACCCGCACCCGCCGCTGCTGGCGGCGTGGGGGCTGGACGACGACGCGGCCGGCGTGGAGCGCTTCGGGCGCACCGTCGTGGAGGCCGTCGCCGGGCACGTGGCGGCGCTCAAGCCGCAGGCGGCGTTCTTCGAGCGGCACGGCTCGCGCGGGGTCGCCGCCCTGGAGCGCGTCGTCGCCGACGCCCGCGAGGCCGGGCTGCTCACGGTCGTGGACGCCAAGCGCGGCGACATCGGCTCGACGATGGCCGCCTACGCCGACGCGTTCGCCGGGGACTCCCCGCTGGCCGGGGACGCCGTGACCGCCTCGCCGTACCTGGGGTTCGGCTCCCTGCGGCCGCTGCTCGACGTGGCCGCCGCGCACGGGCGCGGCGTGTTCGTGCTGGCCTTGACGTCCAACCCCGAGGGGCCCGGCGTCCAGCACGCCACCGGCCCCGACGGGCGCTCGGTGGCGCGCGCCGTCGCCGAGGCCGCCGCGGCCGAGAACGCCGGCGCGCCGCTGATGGGCGACGTCGGCCTCGTCGTCGGCGCCACGGTCGGCACGGCGGTGCACGACCTGGGCATCGACCTCGCCGCGGTCAACGGGCCGCTGCTGGCGCCCGGGGTGGGCGCCCAGGGCGCCACCGCGGCCGACCTGCGCGCCGTGTTCGGCGACGCCCGCCGGTACGTGCTGGCCGCCAGCTCCCGCGAGGTCCTGTCCGCCGGTCCCGGCACCGCGGCGCTGCGCGAGGCCGCCCGGCGCTCGGCCGACGCCGTGCGCGCCGCGCTCGCGCAGGACTGACCGCAGCGGCGGTACCCACCGCCCCGCCTGCCGTGATCCTGCACTGAGTCACACGCGACCCACCGGTTCGTCCGACCCGCGGGCAGGCGTGTGACCCAGTGCAAGATCACGGCGGGGGAGGGCTGCGGCGGAGCGCTGGGTGGCGCGGACGGTGAGATCCACGTCACCCCGGGTGCCCGTGATGCCGGGAACAAAGGTGTGGCTAAGCTCCGTGAGGTCAGGCTCGCCTCACCGCGGAGCCGACTCCACCGCACCCTGCCCGGAAGGCTCCACCCGTGCTCACCCACGTCTCCCGCCGCGCTCTCGCCGGAGCGTCCCTCGCCCTCGGCGCCGCCCTCCTGACCGCCTGCTCCGGTGCCGAGGCCGACGCCGGTACCGCCGAGGCCGCGACCGTCGTCGTGAGCGCCAACAACGGCGAGGTCGAGGTCCCCGCCGAGCCGCTGCGCGTCGCCGTCCTGGACAACACCGCCTTCGAGACCGTCAAGGCCTTCGGCATCACGCCCGTGGCCGTCCCCAAGCCGCTGCTGCCCGGCACCGGCTTCGAGGACTGGGAGGCCGCCGAGTCCATCGCCGACGCCGGCAGCCACCGCGAACCCCTCCTCGAGGCCGTCAGCGAGGCCGAGCCCGACCTCATCCTCGGCGGCTACCGCTTCGAGGGCCACACCGAGCAGCTGAGCCGGATCGCCCCCGTCCTCGACCTGGCCCCCAGCGAGGAGCACGAGGGCGGCTACGTCGAGTCGCTGAAGCGCCAGACCGAGACGCTCGGCGAGGTCCTCGGGCACGAGGAGGAGGCCGCCGAGCTCATCGCCGACCTCGAGGAGTCCGTGGCCGCCGCGGCGGCCGCCACCGACGGCGAGAGCGTCTTCCTCGCCGTCGCCAGCGGTGGCAAGATCGACAACGGCGCCAGCCGCCTCGGCCGCATCCTCGAGCCGCTCGACCTCGTCAACGTCCTCGCCGACGAGGGCGACGCCGTCCACAGCGACTCCGGCCTGGCACCCGAGACGATCGCGCAGCTGAACCCCGACTGGATGGTCGTGCTGGACCGCGACGCCGCCGTCGAGGAGGGGGCGGCGTCCCCGGCCCGCCAGCTCGTCTCCGAGCAGGAGGCCTGGGAGGGCACCACGTTCCTGGCCCAGGACCAGGTGATCTACCTGCCGCCGACCTTCTACGTCACCGAGGGCGTCCAGGCCTACACCGCCGTCTTCGACCAGATCACCGACGCCTTCACCGCGTGAGCAGCACCACCTCCACCGGCCGGCGGTCCCCCGCGCGCGAGCGGGGGCCGCTGGCCGTCGGCGCGCTCGCCGTCGCCGCCCTGCTCGTGCTCTCCCTGGCAGTCGGCGGGTACGACATCACGGTCCGCACGATGCTCGAGGACCCCGCCGCGCGGGAGATGTTCCTCATCTCCCGCGTCCCGCGCACCGCCGCGCTCGTCCTGGCCGCCGCGGCGATGGGCGTGTCCGGCGTGGTGATGCAGGTCCTCGTGCAGAACCGGTTCGTCGAGCCCACGACGACCGGTGCCGGCGCGTGGGCCGCGCTCGGCGTCGTCGTCCTGGCGCTGTGGTACCCGGCCGCGCCCACCCTCGTGCGGATGGCCTGCGCCACCGCGTTCGCGTTCGCCGGGACCATGGTGTTCCTGGGCGTCCTGCGCGGCGTCTCGCTGCGCTCCTCGGTCGTCGTGCCGCTCGTCGGCATCATGCTCGGCGCCGTCGTCAGCTCCGCGACGCTGTTCCTGGCCAACTCCGCCGACCTGCTGCAGATGCTCGCCACCTGGCGCTCGGGGGGTTTCAGCGGCGTCGTGCGCGGCCAGTACGAACCCCTGTGGGTCGTCGCGGCCGTCGTCGTCGCCGTGTACCTGACGGCGGACCGGTTCACCATCGCCGGGCTCGGCCGCGACGTGTCGACCAACCTCGGCCTGGACCACCGCCGCGTCGTGCTCGCCGGCACGGCGATGGTGGCGCTGGCCACGGGCGTCACCACCGTCGTCGTGGGGATGCTGCCCTTCCTCGGGCTGGTCGTGCCCAACGTCGTCGCCCTGCTGCGCGGCGACGACGTGCGCCGGAACCTGCCGTGGGTCCTCCTCGGCAGCGTCGCCCTGGTCCTCGTGTGCGACCTCGTCGGCCGCACCGTCGTCGCGCCGCTGGAGGTCCCCGCCTCCGTCGTCCTCGGGGCCGTCGGCGCCACCTGCTTCGTC
This sequence comes from Kineococcus haloalkalitolerans, assembly GCF_050871905.1. NCBI lineage: Bacteria > Bacillati > Actinomycetota > Actinomycetes > Kineosporiales > Kineosporiaceae > Kineococcus > Kineococcus haloalkalitolerans. Next base: position 43,596 of record NZ_JBJLSH010000020.1, on the reverse strand, counting down.
GCCCTCGTCCTGCACCGCCGGAGGTGGCTGCGTGTCTGACTCCCCGGCCCCGCCCGCCGCCCGTCCACGAGCCCTGGAGGTGCTGCGCCGCAACACTCCCGCGGCCCCCGGCCCGGCCGGTGCGGCCCGCCCGGCGCTCCGCCGGCCGCGCCCGGGACCGCGCCCCGAGCTGCGCCCGGTGCTGCTGAGCGTCCTCGCGCTCGTCGCGGTCGCCTGCTACCTGCTGCTGTTCGTGCGGGGCTCCTTCGCGTTCGCCCTCGAGCGGCGGGCGACCACGGTGGGGGCGATGGTCGTGGCGGCCTTCGCGCAGGGCGTGGCCACCGTGGTGTTCCAGACCGTCACCCGCAACCGGGTGCTCACCCCGTCCATCATGGGTTTCGACTCCCTGTACGTCCTGGCCCAGACCGCCCTCGTCGTCGTCTTCGGCGGCAGCGTGCTCGCGGCCACCGACGGCCTGCCGAAGCTCGTCGTCCAGACGCTCGTCATGGTCACCTTCGCCACGCTGCTGTTCCGGTGGCTGTTCTCCGGGCGCTGGGGCGACCTGCACGTCCTGCTGCTCGTCGGCGTCACCCTCGGGCTGGCGTTCGACAGCCTGTCCGTCTTCCTGCAGCGCGTCCTGTCCCCGACCGACCACGACGTGCTGTCGGTGCGGCTGTTCGGCCGCCTCACCGCCGTCGACCCCGCGACCCTGCCGCTGGCGGCGCTCGTCTGCGCGGGCGTCGGTGCCGTCGTCTGGCGCCGCCGGCACCGCCTCGACGTCCTGCAGCTGGGCCGCGACACGGCCACCGGCCTCGGCCTGGACCACCGGCGCGAGCTGACGGTCGCGCTCGTCGCGGTCTCCGTCCTCGTCGCGTTCTCCACCGCGCTGGTCGGGCCCATGACCTTCTTCGGGTTCCTCGTGGCCGCGCTGGCCCGCCAGCTGGCCGGCACCCACCGCCACGCGGTGCTGCTGCCGACGGCGTTCGCCCTGGGCGTGCTGACCCTCGTCGGCGGGCAGTTCGTCCTCGAGCACGTCTTCTACGCCAGCGGCATGCTCACGGTCGTCGTGGAGTTCACCGGCGGCCTGCTGTTCATCGCGCTCCTGCTGCGGAAGGGCTCCCTGTGATCACCGTCTCGGGCCTGACGAAGACCTACGACGCCCAGACCGTCCTCGGGCCCGTCACCGAGCACCTCGCCGTCGGCGGCCTCACCTCCCTCATCGGGCCCAACGGCGCCGGCAAGTCGACGCTGCTGACCATCACCGGGCGCCTGACCGCGCCGGACACCGGGCAGGTGCTGCTCGACGGCCTCGACGTGCACCGCGCGAAGTCCTCGCAGGTGGCGCGCCGGCTGGCCGTCCTGCGCCAGGAGAACCACGTCACCGCGCGCGTCACCGTCCGCGAGCTCGTCGGCTTCGGCCGCTTCCCCCACTCCGGCGGGCGCCTGAGCACCGAGGACGTCGAGCACGTCGACCGCGCCCTGGGGTTCCTGGAGCTGACCGACCTGCAGGACCGCTTCCTGGACCAGCTCTCCGGCGGGCAGCGCCAGCGCGCGCACGTGGCGATGGTCCTGGCGCAGGACACCGAGCACGTGCTGCTGGACGAGCCGCTGAACAACCTCGACATCAAGCACGCCGTGCGGATGATGGGTCTGCTGCGCCGCGCCGCCGACGAGCTGGGCAAGAGCGTCGTCCTCGTCGTCCACGACATCAACTTCGCCGCCGCCTGGTCCGACCGGATCGTCGCTCTGCGCGACGGCCGGGTCGTCGCCTCCGGGACGCCGGCCGAGATGGTCACCGCCGAGGTCCTCGAGCGCGTCTTCGACACCCCCGTGCGCGTGCACGTCCTCGACGGGGTGCCCACGGCGGTCTACTACCGCTGAGCCGGCGGGGACCTCGCCCCCGGGGGCCGGTGAGCGGGGCGGTGCCCGCCCGGTCCGACCGCGCCCCTGCCGGGCCGGCGCGCGTGGCGTGTCGGCTTGCGCGTGCCGGTCGCGCTGGCGGAAGGTCTGCTCGCGCCCCGGGACCGGCCCGTGCGCGCCGTCGAGGAGGACGAGTGCACCACCCGACCGGCGGACCGCCGGGAACGGCGGACAGGGCGACCCGCCCGCCGCGCAACGCCTGTTACGACTGTGTGACACGTGCGTGGGGCTCTTGGTGAGCACGCGGCGACCGCCTAACGTCCCTCCGGGCCGCGCGGCCACCCCGCGCGCCGACCACCCCGACACGAGAACGAGGACCTCGATGACCGAGTCGTCTGAGAACGCTCCCACCCGCCGCACCTTCACGCTCGCCTCGCTGGCCGTGGCCGCGACGGCCACGACCGCGGCCTGCGCGGAGAGCCAGCGCGACACCGGCGGGCAGGAGGGCGCCGAGGGCGGCGTCGGTGGCGGGTCCGAGGTCGACACGTTCGTCTTCGGCGGCGCGGCCGACCCCGACGCCCTGGACCCCGTCTTCGCCAGCGACGGCGAGACGTTCCGCATCACCCGGCAGGTCTTCGAGGGGCTCGTCAGCACCGAGCCCGGGACCACCGAGCTCGCGCCCGGCCTGGCGACCTCCTGGGAGGTGTCCGAGGACGGCCTGAGCTACACCTTCACCCTCGCCGAGGGCGTGACCTTCTCCAACGGCGAGCCCTTCGACAACCAGGCCGTCGTCGCCAACTTCGAGCGCTGGTACAACCTGCGCGGCCTGGCCCAGGGCGAGGACCTCGCGTACTACTACCGCTCCATCTTCCGCGGCTTCGCCGTCAACGACGACCCCGCGCTGGGCACCAGCCTGTACGCGGGCAGCACCGCCAACGACGACGGCACGGTCACCGTGAACCTCACCGCGCCGTTCGCCGGTTTCCTCGCCTCCCTCACGCTGCCCGCGTTCGCCATGCAGGAGACCGGCGCCGTCGAGGCCGGCGGCGGGAACGGCGCCGACGGCTCCGACCCGCGCCAGAGCGCCTACGCCACCGGCGGGATCGTCGGCACCGGCCCGTTCGTGTTCGACTCCTGGGAGCGCGGGCAGCAGATCCGCCTGCGCCGCAACGACGACTACTGGGGCGAGCCCGCGAAGGTCGCCACCGCCGTCGTCCGGTTCATCGGCGACGGCACCGCGCGCCGGCAGGCGCTGCAGAACGGCGACATCGACGGCTACGACCTCGTCGCCCCCGCCGACGTGGACACCCTGTCCTCCGCCGGGTTCCAGGTCCTGGAGCGGCCCGCCTTCAACGTCCTGTACCTGGGGATGAACCAGGCCTACCCGCCGCTGGACGACATCCGCGTGCGCCAGGCGATCGCCCACGCGATCGACAAGGAGGCCGTCATCTCCAACGCGCTGCCCGAGGGCACCGAGCCGGCGACGCAGTTCATGCCCGAGAACGTCATCGGCTACAACGCCGGCGTCACCACCTACGAGTACGACCCCGACCGCGCGCGCCAGCTGCTCGCCGAGGCCGGCCAGTCCGACCTCACCCTGCCGTTCAACTACCCCACGGGCGTCTCGCGGCCGTACATGCCGGACCCGGAGACCATCTACAACGCGATCTCCCAGCAGCTGTCCGCCGTCGGCATCACCGTGCAGCCCGTCGCCGAGCAGTGGACCCCGGACTACCTGGGCACCGTGCAGGGCGGCACCGACCACGGCCTGCACCTGCTGGGCTGGACCGGCGACTACAACGACCCAGACAACTTCATCGGGGTGTTCTTCGGCGCCGCCACCAACGAGTGGGGGTTCACCGACCAGGCCCTGTTCGACGGGCTGGCCCAGGCCCGCACGGTCGTCGGCGAGGACGCGCAGCAGGAGGCCTACGAGGCCCTCAACGAGCAGGTCATGCAGCTGCTGCCGGGCGTCCCCGTCGCCAGCCCCGTGCCGTCGCTGGCGTTCGCCGCCGGCGTGGAGGGCTACATCGCGAGCCCCGTGCAGGACGAGGTCTGGAACACCGTCACCGTCTCCGAGGGCTGATGCTCTCCTTCGTCGCCCGCCGGCTGGGACTGCTCCTGGTGGTCCTGGCCGGCCTGTCGCTGCTGCTGTTCGCCTGGGTGCGGGCCCTGCCGGGGGACCCGGCCCGAGCGCTGCTCGGCGAGCGCGCGACCCCCGCCGGGATCGCCGCGGTCACCGAGCGGTACGGGTTCGACCAGCCGCTGTGGCAGCAGTACGTCACCTACGTCGGCCGCCTGCTCACCGGCGACTTCGGCGCCTCGATCCGCACCGGCGAACCCGTGCTGGCGACCTTCGCCGAGCGGTTCCCGGCCACGGTCGAGCTGGCCGTGGCGGCCCTGCTGCTCGCCGTCGTCGCGGGGATCCCCCTGGGGTACCTCGCGGCGCGGCGGCGCGGCGGCGCGCTGGACCACCTCGCCGTCGGGGGTTCGCTCCTGGGCGTCGTCGTCCCGGTGTTCTTCCTGGCGGTCCTGCTGAAGTACCTGTTCTCGCTGCAGCTGGGGCTGTTCCCCACCGCCGGGCGCCAGGACGCGCGCATCGACGCCACCCACGTCACCGGGTTCTACGTCCTGGACGGCCTGCTCACCCGCGAGTGGGACGCCTCCTGGGACGCCCTGGTGCACCTGGTCCTGCCGGCCCTGGCGCTGGGGTCGATCCCGCTGGCCATCATCGTGCGCATCACCCGCGCCTCCGTGCTCGACGTGCTCGGCGACGACCACGTGCGCACCGCCCGCGCCAAGGGCCTGCCCAGCTCCGTCGTCAGCCGCCGGCACGTGCTGCGCAACGCGCTGCTGCCGGTGTCCACCACCCTCGGGCTGCAGGCCGGGGCGCTGCTGTCCGGGGCGGTGCTCACCGAGACGGTGTTCGCCATCAACGGCATCGGCAGCTACCTGTTCCAGGCCGTCACCCAGCTCGACTACCCGGTCCTCCAGGGGTTCATCCTGTTCATCGCCGTCGTGTACGCCCTCGTCAACCTCCTCGTCGACGTCAGCTACGGCCTCGTCGACCCGCGGGTGCGCGTCTCGTGACCGCCCTCGAAGCGCTGCCCGACCCCGGGCAGGTCGAGCCGACCGGTTCCTCCGGCGCAGGCCCCTGGCGCGCCGCGTGGCGGCGCCTGCGCCGCGACCCCGCCGGCATCGCCGGCGCCGTCATCGTCGCGCTGTTCGTCCTCGTCGCCGTCCTGGCGCCCGTGCTGGCGCCGTACCGGCCCGCCACCTCGGAGTGGTTCGCCCAGGTGACGCCGACCTCCGTGCCCGGGCCCAGCGCCGAGCACCCCCTGGGTCTGGACTCCTTCGGCTCGGACCTGCTGACGCAGCTGCTGCACGGGGCGCGCTCCTCCCTCGTCATCGGTGTCGTCTCCACCGCCGTCGGCCTGAGCGCCGGGGCGGTCCTGGGCCTGCTGGCCGGCGGGATCGGCGGCTGGGTCGACACCGCCGTCATGCGCGTGGTCGACGTGCTGCTGTCCATCCCGGCGCTGCTGCTGGCCGTCAGCGTCGCCGCCGTCCTGGGCCGCAGCTCCACCTCGGTCATGCTCGCCATCGCCGCCGCGCAGGTGCCGATCTTCGCGCGGCTGCTGCGCGCCTCGCTGCTGGCCCAGCGCGGTCAGGACTACGTCCTCGCGCTGCGCTCGCTGGGCCTGCGCCAGCGGCGCATCGTCCTGGGCCACATGCTGCCCAACTCCACCGGCCCCGTGCTCGTGCAGGCCACCCTCGTGCTGGCCACCGCGGTCATCGAGGTCGCCGCCCTGTCCTTCCTCGGACTGGGCGACCCGGACCCCGCCGTGGCCGAGTGGGGCCGGATGCTCGTGCGCGCCCAGGACCGCCTGGAGCAGGCGCCGCAGCTGGCCCTCCTGCCCGGCGCGTGCATCGCCGTCACCGCGCTCGGCTTCACCCTGCTCGGCGAGTCGCTGCGCCAGGCCCTGGACCCGAGGAGCACCCGGTGAGCCTGCTGGAGGTCGAGGACCTGCGGGTCCGCTTCACCCGCCGCGGCGCGGCCGACGCCACCGCCGTCGACGGCGTCTCGTTCAGCGTCGACGCCGGCGAGGTCGTCGGGCTGGTCGGGGAGTCCGGCTGCGGCAAGTCCGTCACGTCGCTGGCCGTCATGGGTCTGCTGCCGCGCACCGCGCGCGTCACCGGCTCCGTCCGCTTCGACGGGACCGACCTGCTCACCCTGCCCCCGCGGGCCCTGGCCGCCCGGCGCGGCCGGGACCTGGCCATGGTCTTCCAGGACCCGATGACGTCGTTGAACCCCGTGCTCACCCTCGGGCGCCAGCTGACCGAGGTCCTGCGCGCGCACACCGACCTCGGCCGCGCCGCCGCCCAGCGCGAGGCCGTGGACCTGCTGGCCCGCGTGGGCATCCCCGACCCGCGCCGGCGCGTGGGGGAGTACCCGCACCAGCTGTCCGGCGGGATGCGCCAGCGCGTGCTCATCGCCATCGCGCTGGCCTGCTCCCCGCGGCTGATCATCGCCGACGAGCCGACCACCGCCCTCGACGTCACCATCCAGGCGCAGGTCCTCGACCTGCTCACGACCCTCGTCCGGGAGTCCGGCACGGCCATGGTCCTCATCACCCACGACCTGGGCGTCGTCGCCGGCACGTGCGACCGCGTCAACGTCCTGTACGGCGGGCGGGTCGTCGAGACCGCCGGGCGCCGCGAGCTGTTCGCGCACCCGCGCCACCGCTACACCACCGGCCTGCTCGCGGCCGTCCCGCGCGTGGACGCGCCCGAGGGCACCGGGCTGAGCCCCGTGCCCGGGTCCGTGCGCGACCTGCTGCCCTGGGAGCGCGGCTGCGCGTTCAGCCCCCGCTGCGCGCACGCCGACGACGCCTGCCGCTCCGGGGACATCCCCCTGACCGCGGGGTCCGCGGACGGCACCGCCGGGACCACCGGGGACGTCGCCACGGGGGAGCGCGCGCCGCACGCGGCCCGCTGCGTCCACCCCGCCTCGGGGACCCCGGCGCGCGCCGGCGGGGGAGCGGCGTGAGCGCGCTGCTGGAGGTCCGCGGCCTGGAGGTGCACTACCCCGTGCGCGGGGGCCTGCTGCGCCGGCGCGGCGGCGCCGTGCGCGCCGTGGACGGCGTCGACCTCGACGTCGAGCGCGGCACGACCTACGGGCTGGTGGGGGAGTCCGGCTGCGGCAAGTCCACCCTGGGCCGGGCGGTGCTGCGCCTGACCGAGCCGACGGCCGGCGAGGTGCGCGTGGGCGGGCGCGACCTGCTGCAGCTGCGCCCCGAGGAGCTGCGGCGCGCCCGCCGCGGCCTGCAGATGGTCTTCCAGGACCCCCTGGCCAGCCTCGACCCGCGCCAGGACGTCGAGAGCGCCCTGCTGGAGCCGCTGCGGGTGCACGGGATCGAGGGCGGCACCGCCGGGCACCGCGAGCGGGTGCGCGAGCTGCTGGAGCGGGTCGGCCTGCCCTCCTCCGCCGCGGCCAAGTACCCGCACGAGTTCTCCGGCGGGCAGCGCCAGCGCGTCGGCATCGCCCGCGCCCTCGTCCTGGACCCCGAGCTGCTGGTGGCCGACGAGCCCGTCTCGGCCCTCGACGTCTCGGTGCAGGCCCAGGTCCTCGTGCTGCTGGAGGAGCTGCAGCGCGAGCTCGGGCTGACCTACCTCGTCATCGCCCACGACCTGGCCGTCGTCAAGCACGTCAGCGACGTGGTCGGCGTCATGTACCTCGGCGCGGTCGTGGAGGAGGGCCCCGCCTCCGCCGTCTACGCCCGGCCGCTGCACCCGTACACGCGGGCGCTGCTGTCCGCCGCGCCCGTGCCCGACCCCGAGGTGGAGGAGCGCCGCGAGCGCATCCTGCTGTCCGGGGACCTGCCCAGTCCCGCCGACCCGCCCTCGGGCTGCCGCTTCCGCACCCGCTGCCCGTGGGTGCAGCCCACCCGCTGCGCCGACGAGCGCCCCCTCCTGCGGGTCCTGCCCGCCGACGCGCCCGGCGCCGGACCGGCGGCAGCGAGCGCCGCCCCGGCCCAGCGGGTGGCCTGCCACTGGGCCGAGGACATCGCCGCCGGGCGCCTGGACCCCGCGGCGGGGGCCGTGGCGCGGTGAGCCCCGCGCGCTCGCGGACCCCGCCGTTGCCGCTGCCGGAGGGGGGTCGCTAGGTTGCCCCGCACGCCCCCGCCCAGCGCCCGACGCGCCGGCCAGCCCCGCCGACCGCTGCCCCCGAAGGACCCCGAGGTGACACCGTGCCCCTGCCTCCCCTGACGGCCGAACAGCGCGCCGCCGCGCTCGAGAAGGCCGCGGCCGCGCGGCGGGAGCGCGCGGAGGTGAAGAACCGCCTGAAGTACGCCGGGGGCAGCCTCGAGGACGTCGTCCGCGAGGGGCAGGACAACGAGGTGCTGGGCAAGATGAAGGTCTCCGCGCTGCTGGAGTCCCTGCCGAACGTCGGCAAGGTGCGCGCCCGCCAGATCATGGCGGAGATCGGCATCTCGGAGTCCCGCCGGGTGCGCGGGCTGGGCGCCCACCAGATCGCCGCCCTCGTCGAGCGCTTCGGCGCCCACGGGAACGGCGCGGCGCCCGAGGACGGGACCGGGGCCGGGTCCGAGGCGGGGGAGGAGCGGTCCTGAGCCCCGCGCCCACCCCCTCCCGCCTGACGGTCCTCGCCGGGCCCACCGCCGTCGGCAAGGGCACCGTCTCCGCCGACCTGCGCGCCCGCTACCCGCAGGTGTGGATCTCGGTGTCGGCCACCACGCGCCCGCAGCGGCCCGGCGAGGTCGACGGCGTGCACTACCACTTCGTCGGCGAGGAGGACTTCGACGGCCTCGTCGAGCGCGGCGAGCTGCTGGAGTGGGCCCGCGTCCACGGCCGGCACCGCTACGGCACCCCGCGCGGCCCCGTCGCCGAGGTGCTGGCCACCGGGCGCCCCGCGCTGCTGGAGATCGACCTCGCCGGCGCGCGCCAGGTGCGCGCCGCGATGCCCGAGGCGCGCTTCGTCTTCCTCGCACCGCCCAGCTGGGACGAGCTGGTGCGCCGCCTCGTCGGCCGCGGCACCGAGACCCCCGAGGAGCGCGAGCGCCGGCTGGCCACCGCCCGCGTCGAGCTGGCCGCCGAGCCGGAGTTCGACGTCACGATCTACAACGACGACGTGCGCCGCGCCACCGACGAGCTCGTAGGATGGATGGGACTGTCCCCGCACGAGCCGCCGGCTCCGGCCGGGGCCGGGGCACCGCACCACCCGCCGACCCCTGAGGAGACCTGACCGTGGCTGGAACCGTCGCCGCGCCCGAGGGCATCACCAACCCGCCCATCGACGACCTGCTGACGGCCGCCGACTCCAAGTACGCCCTGGTCATCTACGCCGCCAAGCGCGCGCGCCAGATCAACGCGTACTACTCCCAGCTCGGCGAGGGCCTGCTGGAGTACGTCGGCCCGCTGGTGGAGACCCACGTGCAGGAGAAGGCGCTGTCCGTGTCCCTGCGCGAGATCAACGAGGGGTTGCTGACCTCGGAGCCCATCGAGCAGTGAGCACCTCCCCGCAGGGCGCGCGTCCCCGCGTCGTCCTCGGGGTCGCCGGTGGCATCGCCGCCTACAAGGCGGCGCTGCTGCTGCGCGAGCTCACCGAGACCGGCCACGACGTCCGCGTCGTGCCGACCGCCTCCTCCGAGCGCTTCGTCGGGCGCGCCACCTGGGAGGCCCTGTCGGGCAACCCCGTCACCACCGACGTGTGGGACGACGTGCCCGAGGTCCCGCACGTGCGCATCGGCCGGCACGCCGACCTCGTCGTCGTGGCCCCCGCCACCGCCGACCTGCTGGCGCGGGCCGCGCACGGCCTGGCCGACGACCTGCTGACCAACGTCCTGCTGACGGCCACCTGCCCCGTGCTGCTGGTGCCCGCCATGCACACCGAGATGTGGCTCAACGCCGCCGTGCAGGACAACGTCGCCCTGCTGCGCCGCCGCGGCGTCACCGTGCTGGACCCCGCCTCCGGGCGCCTGACCGGCGCCGACTCCGGGCCGGGCCGGCTGCCCGAGCCCGCCGACATCGCCGCCGCCTGCCGGCGCCTGCTGGCCGGCGGCGCGCGCGGGCGCGACCTGGCCGGGCGCCGCGTCGTCGTCTCCGCCGGCGGCACCCGCGAGCCGCTGGACCCGGTCCGCTTCCTCGGCAACCGCTCCTCGGGCCGGCAGGGCGTGGCCCTGGCCGCGGCCGCCGCCGCCCGCGGCGCTGCCGTCACCCTCGTCGCGGCCCACCTGGAGGTCCCCGTCCCGGCGGCCGTCGAGGCCGTCCACGTGGGCACCGCGCTGGAGCTGCGCGCGGCCGTGCGCGCCGCCGCCGAGGGCGCCGACGTCGTCGTCATGGCCGCGGCCGTGGCCGACTTCCGCCCCGCCACCCGCAGCGACGCCAAGATCAAGAAGGGCGACGACCCGGCCCGCGACCCCGTCGTCCTGCTGGAGCGCAACCCCGACGTCCTCGCCGAGCTCGTCGCCGACCGCACCGGCCGCGCGCCCCTGCTCGTCGGCTTCGCCGCGGAGACGGGCGACGAGGACGGCGACGTCCTGGAGCACGGGCGCGCCAAGCTGGCCCGCAAGGGCTGCGACCTGCTCGTGCTCAACGAGGTGGGGGAGCGGCGCGGGTTCGCCGAGCCCGTCAACGCGGTCACGCTGCTGGGCGCCGACGGCACCGAGCGGGAGGTCCCCGAGGCCAGCAAGGACGTGGTGGCCGACGCGGTGTGGGACGCGGTGGTCCCTATGCTGACCCCGTGACGTCCCCCCTGCGCCTGTTCACGTCCGAGTCGGTCACGGAGGGCCACCCGGACAAGATCTGCGACCAGATCTCCGACGGCGTCCTGGACGCCCTCCTGGCGCAGGACCCGGCCAGCCGCGTCGCCGTGGAGACCATGGTCACCACCGGCCTCGTGCACGTGGCCGGGGAGGTCAGCACCGAGGCGTACGCCGACATCCCCACCATCGTGCGCCGCACCCTGCTGGAGATCGGCTACGACTCCTCCGCCAAGGGGTTCGACGGCACCACCTGCGGCGTCGAGGTGTCCATCGGCTCGCAGTCGCCGGACATCGCCCAGGGCGTCGACGAGGCGTGGGAGAACCGGCAGGCGGGCGGCGGCGCCGACCCGCTGGACCTGCAGGGCGCCGGCGACCAGGGCCTGATGTTCGGCTACGCCTGCGACGACACCCCCGAGCTCATGCCGCTGCCCATCCACCTGGCGCACCGGCTGTCCCAGCGGCTGTCCGAGGCGCGCAAGAAGGGCGAGATCCCCTACCTGCGCCCCGACGGCAAGACGCAGGTGACCGTCGGCTACGACGGCGACCGCGCCGTCAGCCTGGACACCGTCGTGCTGTCCACCCAGCACGAGCCGGACGTCGACCTCGTGCGCACCCTGACCCCGGACGTGCGCCGGCACGTCATCGAGCCGGTCCTCGAGGGCCTGGAGCTGGACACCTCCGACATCCGGCTGCTGGTCAACCCCACCGGCCGCTTCGAGATCGGCGGGCCGATGGGCGACGCCGGGCTGACCGGCCGCAAGATCATCGTGGACACCTACGGGGGCATGGCCCGCCACGGCGGCGGCGCCTTCTCCGGCAAGGACCCCTCCAAGGTCGACCGCTCCGCCGCCTACGCCATGCGCTGGGTCGCCAAGAACGTCGTCGCCGCCGGCCTGGCCGCGCGCTGCGAGGTGCAGGTGGCCTACGCCATCGGCAAGGCGCAGCCGGTCGGCCTGTACGTGGAGACCTTCGGCACCGAGACCGTCGCCCGCGCCCGCATCGAGGCCGCCATCCGCGAGGTGTTCGACCTGCGCCCGGCCGCCATCGTGCGCGACCTGGACCTGCTGCAGCCCAAGTACGCCCCCACCGCCGCCTACGGCCACTTCGGCCGCGAGCTGCCCGGCTTCACCTGGGAGCGCACCGACCGCGTCGACGCGCTGCGCGCCGCCGCCGGCTGAGCGCCCTGGACGAGCAGGAGCCCGGCGGGCTCCCGGCGTCCGGGGACGGCGCCGGGAGCGGAGACGGCCCCGGCCCCGCGACGGAGCCGCCCGCGGAGGAGGCCCCGTCCGCCGGGCGCCCGGCGCGGCGCGCGGCCGGGCGGCGGAAGGGGCCGGCGCGCCGGCCCGCCGAGGAGGTCGCCGAGCAGGATCCCGTCGCGCGCGTCCTCGTCGCCGTCGGCCTGGCCCACCTGGACCGCCCGTTCGACTACCTGGTCCCGGCCTCGATGGCCGACACGGCCCAGCCCGGCGTCCTGGTGCGGGTGCCGTTCGCCGGCGCCGACGTCGAGGGCTGGGTCCTGGAGCGCGCCGCCGCCAGCGAGCACCCCGGCCGGCTGGCCCGGCTGCGCCGCGTCGTCAGCGACCTGCCGGTGCTGGACCGGCGCGTCCTGGAGCTGTGCCGGCGCGTGGCCGACCACTACGCCGGCACCCTGGCCGACGTCGTGCGCCTGGCGGTGCCCGGCCGGCACGCGGCCGCAGAGGCGGCCGTCCTGGCCTCCGCGCCCGAGCCCACCGCCGCGGTGCCCGCCCCCGCGCCCGGCGACGACCTGGCCGGCTGGGACCTGCACCGCGCCGGCCCCGCGTTCCTGCGCCACCTCGCCGACGGCGGCGCCCCCCGGGCCGTGGCCACCCTCGCCCCCGGCACCGACCCCGCCGACGCGCTCGCGGTGGCCGCCCGCGCCTGCCTGGCCTCGGGCCGCTCGGCCGTCCTCGTCGTGCCCGACCACCGCGACCTGGACCGCCTCGACGCCGCCCTGACCCGCCGCCTGCCCGCCGGCGCGCACGTGCGGCTGGAGGCGGACGCCGGCCCGCCGGCGCGCTGGGACGCCTACGTGCGCGCCCTGACCGGCCGCGCCCGCGTGGTCGCCGGCACCCGCGCCGCGGTCTTCGCCCCCGTGCAGCACCTGGGCCTGGTCGCCGTCCTCGACGACGGCGACGACTCCCACGCCGACCAGCGCACCCCCTACCCGCACGCGCGCGAGGTCGCCCGCCTGCGCGCCGACCTCGAGGGCGCCGCGGCCCTGCTGGCCGGCACCGCCCGCACCGCGGAGGCGCAGCAGCTCCTGCACGACGGATGGGCGCGCCCCGTCGTCGCCGACCGCGACGTCGTGCGCGAGCGCGCGCCCCGCGTCAGCGTCGCCGGCACCGCCCCGCACGCGCAGGACCCCGTCGCCGCGGCGGCCCGCCTCCCCAGCGACGGCTGGCGCGTGCTGCGCGAGGCCGTGCGCCGCGGGCCCGTCCTCGTGCAGGTCCCGCGCGGCGGCTACGTGCCCACGCTGGCCTGCGCGACCTGCCGCGAGCCGGCCCGCTGCTCCGTGTGCGCCGGGCCGCTGGCCCTGGACGAGGCCGCCGGCACCCCCTCGTGCCGCTGGTGCGGGCGCCCCGCCGCCGACCACGTCTGCCCGCACTGCGGTGACACGCGCTTCCGCGCCGTGGTCACCGGCGCCCGGCGAACCGCCGAGGAGATGGGTCGCGCCTTCCCCGGCGTGGACGTCGTCACCTCCGGCGGTTCCCGCGTCGTGGACCGGGTGGGCGACCGGCCCGCGCTGGTCATCGCGACCCCGGGCGCCGAGCCGGTGGCCGGGGGCGGCTACGCGGCGGCGATGCTGCTCGACGGCTGGGTGCTGCTGGGCCGGCCGGACCTGCGCGCCCAGGAGGAGGCGCTGCGCCGGTGGACGGCCGCGGCCTCCCTCGTGCGCGGTGCCGGGCAGGGCGGCGCGGTGGTCGTCGTCGCCGACCCGCAGGCCCCGGCCGTGCAGGCCCTCGTGCGCTGGGACCCGGCCGGGTTCGCCGAGCGCGAGCTGGCCTCGCGCGCCGAGCTGCAGCTGCCGCCCGCCGCCCGGTTCGCCGGCCTCATCGGCGCGGCCGCCGACGTGGCCGAGGCCGTGGCGGCCCTGCCGCCGCTGCCGGACGCCCGCGTCCTGGGGCCGGTCCCGCTGCCGGCGCCGCCGCGCGGGCGCGACCCCGAACCGCTGGTGCGAACCGTCGTTCGGGTGCCGCGCGAGCGCTCCGACGAGCTGGCCGCGGCCCTGCGGGCCCTGGCCGCCGGGCGCAGCCTGCGCAAGCTGCCGCCCGTGCGGGTGCGCGTGGACCCCCTGCAGATCGGCTGACCCGGGTCGGGCGTTCAGCCGTCGGCGAGGACGCCGCTGCGCTCCAGCCGGCGCTCGACCACCAGCAGCACGGCCACCAGCGCCGCGCCCGCCACCGCCAGGCCCACGACGCCCAGCACGTCGCCCGTGGGCGCCAGCAGGGTGCGGTCCTCCTCCTGCCACGGCCACAGCGCGCGCAGCGAGCCGGCCATCAGCCCCGTCATCACCGCCAGCGTCACCGCCCGGTGGGTGCTCAGCAGGTGCTGCAGCAGCCGCACGAACGAGGCCAGCCCGACGGTCGCGCCGAGGGCGAACGCCCCGACGTAGGCCAGGTCGCGCTCGGAGACCGCCGCCAGCGTCGTCTCGTACAGCCCGAAGGTCAGCAGCAGGAACGAGCCGGACACCCCCGGCAGGACGAGCGCGCAGATCGCCACGGCCGCGGCCGCGGCCACCACCAGCAGCGACGGGTCCGCGCTCGAGCCCGCCGGCAGGCCCGTCAGCGCGAAGGCCGCCACCGCCATCAGCAGGGCCACCACACCCAGCCCGGGCGTCCAGCGGCCCACCATCCGCGCCGGCACCACCAGCGAGGCCAGCACCAGCCCGAAGAACACCGCCCGGCTGCCCACCTCGTGCTCGGTCACCAGCGGCTCCAGCACCGAGGCGCCCACGACCACCGCGACCGCCATGCCCGCCAGGACCGGCAGCACGACCGACCAGCGGGCCTTCGCCAGCTCGGCGCGCGCCTGCGAGCGCGGGCCGGTCACCAGCAGCCGCGCCGCGGTCACCACGTGCGACGCCGAGGAGATCAGGGTCTCGTACACGCCGGTGAGCAGGGCCACGGTCCCGCCGCTGACACCCGGCACCACCTCGGCGCTGCCGATGAGGGCGCCGCGCACGACGTCCACCGGCAGGCGGCGCGCGGACGGGCGGCCGCCGGTGGGCGGGGAGTCGGGCGGGGAGGCGCTGGGCTCGCGGCGGGCGGTGTCCATGCCCCGAACGGTAGGGGACCGGGCGGCCCCGACCGCGCACGACGGCGGCCGCGCCGGGCCCGCCTACCATGGAGGGTCGCGCGGAGCCGGGCCCGCGGGCACCGTCCCGCGCACCCCGGTCCGCACCCGCACCCCGACCCGAGAGGAGCCCCGTGGCGGTCCAGCCGATCCGGCTGTTCGGCGACCCCGTGCTGCGCCAGCGCGCGCAGGAGGTCACCACCTTCGACAAGGAGCTGCGCAAGCTCGTCAAGGACCTGGAGGACACCATGCTCGCGGCCCCCGGCGCCGGGCTGGCCGCTCCGCAGCTGGGCGTGGGCCTGCGCGTGTTCACCTACCACGCCGACGGCGAGCTGGGGCACCTCGTCAACCCGGTGCTGGAGCTGTCCGAGGAGTGCCAGGACGGCGACGAGGGGTGCCTGTCGCTCCCCGGGATCGTCGCCGACACCCGCCGCGCCCTGCACGTGGTCGCCAGGGGCTTCGACCAGCACGGCGAGCCGGTGACGATCACCGGCTCGGAGTACAAGGCCCGCGCCATCCAGCACGAGACCGACCACCTCGACGGCGTCCTGTTCATCGACCGCCTCGACAAGCAGCAGCGCAAGCTGGCCCTCAAGGCCGTGCGCGAGGCGGAGTGGATGGGCCAGCCCGTCCCGCAGGTGAAGGTCAGCCCGCACGCCACCTTCGGCCAGGCCCGCTAGTGCGGGTCGTCTTCGCCGGCACCCCCGACGTCGCGCTCGCCTCCCTGGACGCCCTGCTGGCCTCCTCGCACGAGGTCGTCGCCGTCCTGACCCGTCCCGACGCCGCCCGCGGCCGCGGGCGGCGCCAGGCCGCCTCCCCGGTGGCCGTGCGCGCCCGCGAGGCCGGGCTGGAGCTGCTGCAGCCCGAGCGCCCGCGCGGGCCGGAGTTCCTGGACCGGCTGCGCGCGCTGGCGCCCGACGTGTGCCCGGTCGTCGCCTACGGCGCGCTCGTGCCCGCCGAGGCGCTGGCCGTGCCGCGCCTCGGTTGGGTCAACCTGCACTTCTCGCTGCTGCCGGCCTGGCGCGGCGCCGCCCCCGTGCAGCGCGCCGTGATGGCCGGCGACGACGTGACCGGCGCGTGCGTCTTCCAGCTGGAGACCGGCCTGGACACCGGCCCGGTGTACGGGCAGCTGACCGAGCCGGTCGGCGCGCGCGACACCGCCGGGGACCTGCTGGGGCGGCTGGCGGTCTCCGGCGCCCGGCTGCTCGTGGACGTCCTCGACGGCCTGGAGCGCGGCGTCCTGAGCGCGGTGCCGCAGCCCGCCGACGGGGTCAGCCACGCCCCGAAGATCCCGGTCGAGGAGGCCCGCGTGGACTGGAGCGCCCCGACCGCGCGCGTGGACCGGCTCGTGCGCGGCTGCACCCCCGACCCGGGGGCGTGGACGACCTTCCGCGGGGACCGGCTGAAGCTGGGCCCCGTCCTGCCCGTGGCCGACGCCGGCGACCCGCCGGCGCCCGGGGCCCTGCGCGTGGAGCGCCGGCGCGTGCTCGCAGGCACCGGGGACGGCGCCGTCGAGCTCGGCACGGTGCAGGCGGCCGGCGGGAAGGTCCTGGCGGCCGGTGACTGGGCGCGCGGCGCGCGCCCCGAGGACGGAGAACAGCTGCAGTGAGCGAGACCCCCCGCCGCCCCTCCCGCTCCGGCGGCCCCGGCGGCCCCGGCGGCCCCCGAGGATCCGGTGGGCAGCGTGGTCAGCAGGACCGGCGCGGCCAGCGTCCCGACCGCCCCGGTGAGCGCACCGGTGAGCGTCCCGGCCAGCGCCGCGGCGTGCGCCAGGACCGCTTCACCGCCGTCGACGACGCCCGCCGCGTCGCCTACGCGGTGCTGCGGGCCGTCGAGGAGGAGGACGCCTACGCCAACCTCGTCCTGCCGCGGATGCTGCGCCAGCAGCGCCTGGCCGGGCGCGACGCCGCCTTCGCCACGGAGCTGGCCTACGGCGTGCTGCGCGGGCGCGGCAGCTACGACGCCCTGCTGGCCTCGGTCAGCGACCGGCCGCTGAGCGAGCTGGACCCCGGCGTCCTGGACGTGCTGCGGCTGGGCGCGCACCAGGTGCTGGCCACGCGCGTGCCCGACCACGCCGCGGTCGCCACGAGCGTGGCGCTGGCCCGCCGCGAGCTCGGCAGCGGCCCGTCCGGGCTCGTCAACGCCGTGCTGCGCAACCTCGCCGGCCGCGAGCTCGGCCCCTGGCTGGAGGAGGTGGCCCCCGACGCGGCCACCGACCCCGTCGGGCACCTGGCGGTGCGCTGGTCGCACCCGGCGTGGGTCGTGCGCAGCCTGCGCGAGGCCCTCGTCGCCCACGGTCGCGACGCCGGTGAGCTGGCCGACCTGCTGGCCGCCGACAACGCCCCCGCGGCCGTCGCCCTGGCGGCCCTGCCGGGCCTGGCCGAGCCCGCCGACCTGCTCAGCGACGACCGCGCCCTCACCGTGCGCCCCGGCCGCTGGTCGCCGACCGCCGCCGTGCTCGAGCACGGCGACCCCGGCCGGGTGCCCGCCGTGCGCGAGGGCCGCGCGCGCGTGCAGGACGAGGGCAGCCAGCTCGTCGCCCACGTCCTGGCCGCCGCCGACGTCGAGGCGCGCGCCGGCGGTGGGGCCGGGGGGGAGCGCTGGCTGGACCTGTGCGCCGGCCCGGGCGGCAAGGCCGCGCTGCTGGCCGCCCACGCCGCCGGGCGCGGGGCGTCCCTGACGGCCGTCGAGGTCGCCCCCCACCGCGCCGACCTCGTCCGCCAGGCGCTCGCGGCCGTGCCCGGCGAGGTGGAGGTCCGCGTCGGCGACGGCCGCGAGGTCGCCGACAGCGACCCGGCGGTCTTCGACCGCGTCCTCGTCGACGCGCCCTGCACGGGCCTGGGCGCGCTGCGCCGGCGCCCGGAGGCCCGCTGGCGGCGCAGCCCCGCCGACCTGGGCACCCTGGGCCCGCTGCAGCGGGCCCTGCTGGGCTCGGCGCTGGACGCCGTGCGCCCCGGCGGGGTCGTCGCCTACGCCACCTGCTCGCCCGTCCTGGCCGAGACGCGGCTGGTCGTCGACGACGCGCTCAAGGCCGCCGCGAAGCGGGGCGTGCAGGTGGAGCGCCTGGACACCCCGGCCGTCCTGGCGTCCGTCCTGGGCGGTGAGCAGCTGCCGGGCGCTGCGGCGGGGGAGGGGGCCGTGCAGCTGTGGCCGCACGCCCACGGGACCGACGCCATGCACGTGGCCCTGCTGCGCCGCACCTCCTGAGCCCGCACCTGCCCCACCCGCCGCCGGCGGCGGGTGGGGGAGGATGGGCGCCGTGACGACGACGCCACCCGCCCCCGGTGCGACCCCCGACGCGATCCCCGGTGCGACCCCCGGCCCCCTCGCCGCGCCCGGCTGGGTCGAGGAGCTCGCGGCCCGCGCCGACGCGGCCCTGCCCGACTACGTCTCCGGCTACTTCCACTCCGCCGCCGGCGACGGCACCTGCGCGCGCGAGGGCGTCGCCGACTGGGACGCCTTCCGGCTGCGCCCGCGCGTCCTGCACGACACCTCCGAGGTCACCACCGCGACCACCCTGCTGGGCACCGCCGTGAGCAGCCCCCTCGTCGTGGCGCCCATGGCCCAGCAGGTCGCCGCCCGCCCCGAGGGCGAGGTCCTCACCGCCCGCGCCGCCGCCGCCCGCGGCCACCTGCTCGGCCTGTCCACCAACACCGGCGCCCGCTTCGCCGACGTCGCCGCCGAGGGCGCGCCCTGGTGGTACCAGGTGTACGTCTGCCGGGACCGCTCGGTCACGGCCCGCCTCGTCGAGCGCGCCGCCGCCGCCGGCGCCCGCGCGCTGCTGCTCACCGTGGACACCACCTCCCTGGCCGTGGAGGGCCCGCGGCTGGACCCCTCCAACTGGGTGGAGTCCCCCCGCAAGAACCGCACCGCCAACCTCACGCCCGCCGAGGTCGAGGCGGCCGGGCCCGACGGGCTGGCGATGGCGCTGGACCTGACGCCCGACGTCATCGGCTGGCTGGCCGAGGAGTCGGGGCTGCCCGTGCTCGCCAAGGGCGTCCTGACCGCCCGCGACGCGCGCCGCTGCGTGGACGCCGGCGCCGACGGAGTCGTCGTCTCCACCCACGGCGGGCGCCGGCTGGGCCCGTCGGTGACCTCCGCGCACGCCCTGCCGGAGGTCCTGGCGGAGGTCGGCGCCGAGGTGGAGGTGCACGTCGACTCCGGCGTGCGCGCCGGCCACCACGCCGTCGCGGCGCTCGCGCTGGGCGCCCGCGCCGTGCACGTGGGCCGGCCCGTCATGTGGGGCCTGGCCGCCGACGGCGCCGACGGCGTCGGCGCCGTCCTGGACCAGCTGCAGGCGGAGCTGGTCACCTGCCTGCGCCAGACCGGCTTCGCCCACCAGCGCGACCTGACCCCGGCGGACGTGGTGCGCCGGGCCTGACGGGCCGCCCCGCTAGGGTCGCCGCGTGGCGATCCAGGTCAACCCCAGCATCCTCTCCGCCGACTTCGCGCACCTCGCCGCGGAGCTGGCGCGCATCTCCACGGCCGACGCCGCGCACGTGGACGTCATGGACGGCCACTTCGTGCCCAACCTCACCCTCGGCCTGCCGGTGGTGGAGGCGCTGCAGGCGGTCTCGCCCGTCCCGCTGGACTGCCACCTGATGATCGAGGCGCCCGACCGGTGGGCGCCGGCCTACGCCGAGGCCGGGGCCGCGGGCGTCACCTTCCACGCCGAGGCCGCCGCCGCCCCCGTCAAGCTCGCCCGCGAGATCCGCGCCGCCGGCGGACGCGCCGGCCTGGCCCTGCGCCCGGCCACCCCGCTGGAGCCGTTCGTCGACCTGCTGCCGGAGTTCGACATGCTCCTCGTCATGACCGTCGAGCCCGGCTTCGGCGGGCAGAGCTTCCTCGACGTGACGCTGCCGAAGGTCCGCCGCGCCCGCGCCGCCATCGGCGCCTCCGGCCTCGACGTGCGCCTGCAGGTGGACGGCGGCATCTCCGCGGCCACCGTCGAGCGCGCCGCCGAGGCCGGCGCCGACGTCCTCGTCGCCGGCAGCGCCGTGTACGGGGCCGAGGACGCCGCGGCCGCCATCGCGCAGCTGCGCGAGCTGGCCACGGCCGCCTGCGCCCACTGACGCCGGCCGGGGGACGCCTCCCCCGCGCGGGGGTGCGGGCCGCGGGCCGCGTGGTTGAATCGCAGGGCCAGAAGCAGGACCAGCAGCAGGACCAGCGCGCGTGCTCCGGGGTCGGTGGAAGTCCGAACCGGCGGTGACAGTCCGCGAGCCCCCACCCCGGTGGGGGCCGACCCGGTGGGACTCCGGGACCGACGGTGAGAGTCCGGAGGAGAGGCAGCACGCGGCGCCCGCCGACGCTCCCGCGCACCGCGCGCGGGAGCCCGTCGTCGCGCGCCCGACCCCCCGGAGCACCCGTGCCCCGGAGGAGCGAGGCATGACGGGTGGCACCCGCGGCGGCGGCGCGAGCGCGCACGAGGTGCGCGCGATGCGCCGCGCCCTCGACCTCGCCCGCCGCGGACCGGTCACCGGCCCCAACCCGCGGGTGGGCTGCGTGCTCCTCGACGCGGACGGCGCGCCGCTCGCCGAGGGCCACCACGCCGGCGCGGGCACCCCGCACGCCGAGGTGGCCGCCCTGGCCGACCTCGCCGCCCGCGCGGGCGGTTCCGCGGCCGGCCTGACCGCCGTCGTCACCCTGGAGCCGTGCCGGCACACCGGCCGCAGCGGCCCGTGCACCGACGCCCTCACCCGCGCCGGCGTCACCCGCGTCGTCGTCGGCTCGCCCGACCCCAACCCCCGCGCCGCCGGCGGCGCCGAGGTCCTGCGCGGGCGCGGCGTCGACGTCGTCGTCGGCGTGCTGGAGGAGGAGGCGCGCGCCCTCAACGAGCGCTGGGCCGCCGCCGTCGCCCGCGGCCGCCCCTGGGTGACGTGGAAGGTCGCCACCACCCTCGACGGACGCTCGGCCGCCGCCGACGGCACCAGCCGCTGGATCACCTCCGCCGCCGCGCGCGCCGACGTGCACCGGCTGCGCGCCGAGCACGACGCCGTCCTCGTCGGCACCGGCACCGCCCTGGCCGACGACCCCTCCCTGACGGTCCGCCGCGACGGGCGGGTGGACGGCCCGCAGCCGCTGCGGGTGGTCGTCGGCGCGCGCGAGGTGCCGGCCGGCGCCCGGCTGCGCGACGGCGACGCGCCCCTGCTGCACCTGCGCACCCACGACCCGGTGCGCGCCCTGGAGGCGCTGGGCGCCCGCGAGGTGCGCACCGTGCTGCTCGAGGGCGGGCCCCGGCTGGCCGCCGCGTTCTGGCGGGCCGGCGTCGTGGACGAGGTCGTCGCCTACCTCGCGCCCGCCCTGCTGGGCGCCGGGCCCGCCGCCGTCGGCGACCTGGGCGTCACCTCGATGCCCGGCATCGCCCGGCTGCGGGTGCACGACGTCGCCCGCGTCGGCGACGACGTGCGCCTGGTCGCCCGCCCCGCGGTGCCCACCAGGCCCACCAGGCCCACGGGGCCCACCGACCCGTCCCACCCGTCCGCACCCAGGAGGTCAGCCGTGTTCACCGGGATCGTCGAGGAGGTCGGCGAGGTCGTCGCCGTCGAGGCCGGGGACGACTCCGCCCGCCTCACCCTGCGCGGGCCGCTCGTCACCAGCGACGCCGTCCACGGCGCGTCCATCGCCGTCGACGGCGTGTGCCTGACCGTCGTCGAGCAGCCGACGCCGGACACCTTCACCGTCGACGTCATGCGCGAGACCCTCGTGCGCAGCTCCCTGCGCGACGCGGCCCCCGGCCGCCTGGTCAACCTCGAGCGCGCGATGGCCGCCGGCGGCCGCTTCGGCGGCCACGTCGTGCAGGGCCACGTCGACGGCACCGGCACGGTGACCGCCCGCACCCCCGGGGAGCGCTGGGAGGTCGTGCGGGTGGGCATCGCCCCCGAGCTGGCCCGCTACGTCGTGGAGAAGGGCTCGGTCACCGTCGACGGCACCTCCCTGACCGTCAGCGCCGTCAGCGCCGTCGACGACCCCGCCCCGTGGTTCGAGGTCTCCCTCATCCCCACGACGCTGGAGGCCACGACGCTGGGCGCCAAGCCCGCCGGCAGCGTGGTCAACCTCGAGGTCGACGTCCTGGCCAAGTACGTCGAGCGCATGTCGCTGGCCGGGCCGCGCCCGCCGGCCGACCTCGCCCAGGCCGTCGAGGCGGCCCTGTGAGCGCGCCCTGCGCACCGGCCCCCACGGGCGCCGCCGAGGCGGTGGCCGCCGCGCTGGAGTCGCTGGCCGCCGGGCGCCCCGTCCTGGTCACCGACGACGCCGCCCGCGAGGACGAGGGCGACGTCGTCCTGGCCGCGCAGCTGGCCACCGCCGAGTGGATCGGCTGGACGGTGCGGCACACCTCGGGGATGCTCTGCGTCCCGATGAGCGCCGAGCGGGCCGCCGCGCTGGACCTGCCGCCCATGGTCGAGCGCAACGAGGACTCGCTGCGCACCGACTACACGGTCAGCGCCGACGCCGCCACGGGCATCACCACCGGCATCTCGGCGGCCGACCGGGCCCGCACCGCCCGGGTCCTCGCCGACCCGGCCAGCACCCCGGCCGACCTCGTGCGCCCCGGGCACGTCTTCCCCCTGCGGGCGCGCCCGGGCGGCGTCCTGGAGCGGCCCGGGCACACCGAGGCCGCGGTCGACCTGTGCCGGCTGGCCGGCCTGGCGCCCGTGGGCGTCATCGCCGAGCTCGTGCGCGACGACGGGTCGATGGCCCGCTGGGAGGACGTCGTCGCCCTCGGCCGGGCCCACGACCTGCCCGTCCTGACCATCGCGCAGCTGCGCGAGCACCTGGCCGGCACCCGCGGGCCGGACAGCACCACCAGCACCAGCACCACGAGCGACACGGAGGACGCGCGATGAGCGGCGACGGCAGCCCGGAGATCACGGTCGACGGCCGCGGCCTGAAGGTGGCCGTCGTGGCCGCCCGCTGGCACGCGGAGGTCATGGACGGCCTGCTGGCCGGCGCGCGCCGCGCCCTGGAGGAGTCCGGCACCACCGACGTCGTGGAGGTCCGCGTCCCCGGCGCCTTCGAGCTGCCGGTGGCGGCGTCCCGCCTGGCCCGCACGGGCGTCGACGCCGTCGTCGCCCTCGGCGTCGTCATCCGCGGCGGCACCCCGCACTTCGACTACGTCTGCGACGCCGCCACCCAGGGCCTGACGCAGGTGGCCGTCGCCACGGGCGTGCCCGTGGGCTTCGGCGTGCTCACCGTCGACAACGAGGCGCAGGCGCTGCACCGGGCCGGCCTGCGCGGCTCGCGGGAGGACAAGGGCGCCGAGGCGGTGCTGGCGGCGCTGGAGACGGTCGTCGCGCTGCGCGGGGTCGCCCCCCTCGCCTGAGCCGTCCCGCGGCGCGGCCCGGGGGCGGCCCCCACCGCTCCCGGGCCCGCCGGCGCGCCCGCCTAGACTCGCCGCCGTGAAGACCTTCGACGAGCTGTTCGCCGAGCTGACGGACAAGGCGCGCACGCGCCCGGCGGGCTCCGGCACCGTCGTCGAGCTCGACGCCGGCGTGCACGCCATCGGGAAGAAGGTCGTCGAGGAGGCCGCCGAGGTGTGGATGGCCGCCGAGCACGAGACCGCCGAGCGCACCGCCGAGGAGGTCTCGCAGCTGCTGTACCACCTGCAGGTGCTGCTCATCGCCCGCGGCCTGACGCTCGACGACGTGTACGCCCACCTGTGACGCACCGCCCCAGACGAGGAGAACGACCCGTGCTGCGCATCGCCGTCCCCAACAAGGGGTCGCTGTCGGAGGCCGCCAGCGCCATGCTGCGCGAGGCGGGGTACAACCAGCGCCGCGAGGCCAAGGAGCTCATCCTCGACGACCCGGACAACAACGCCCAGTTCGTCTTCCTGCGCCCGCGCGACATCGCCCTGTACGTGGGCTCGGGCACGCTGGACGTCGGCGTCACCGGCCGCGACCTGCTGCTGGACTCGCGCGCGCCCGCCGACGAGGTGCTGCCGCTCGGCTTCGCGCGCAGCACCTTCCGGCTCGCGGCCCGCCCGGGCACGGCCGCCTCGGTGACCGACCTGCAGGGCCGGCGCATCGCGACGAGCTACTCGGGGCTGCTGGGCAAGCACCTGGCCGAGCACGGCGTGTCCGCCGACGTCGTGCACCTGGACGGGGCCGTGGAGACCGCCGTGGCCCTCGGCATCGCCGACGTGATCGCCGACGTCGTCGAGACCGGCACCACCCTGCGCGCCGCCGGGCTGGAGGTCTTCGGCGAGCCGGTGATGCGCTCGGAGGCCGTCCTGGTGCGCCGCACGGGCGCCCCCGCCGACCCGGCCGTCGACGTGCTGGTGCGCCGCCTGCAGGGCGTGCTCGTGGCCCGCCAGTACGCGATGGTCGACTACGACTGCCCCAAGCACCTCGTCGAGGCCGCCTGCGCCATCACCCCCGGCCTGGAGTCGCCCACGGTCTCCCCGCTGGCCGACCCGGACTGGGTCGCGGTGCGGGCCATGGTCAGCAAGTCGTCCACCAACCGCGTCATGGACGAGCTGTACGACCTGGGTGCGCGCGCGATCCTCGTGACCAGCATCCACGCCTGCCGGCTGTGACAGCGCCGCTGGACGCGCCGTTCCGGCCCCGGCGCGCGCGGATCGCCGGGTACGCCGTCGCCGTCCTCGTCGTGGTGACGATGGTCGTGATCTCGCTGGCGCTGGGCACCTCCCCGGACTCGGGGTGGACGGTCGTGGACACGCTGTCCGCGCTGGTGTTCGCCGCCCTCGTCGCCGGCGGGCTCGTGCGCCTGGTGGGGGTGCGCGCCCTGCCCACCGACGAGGCGCTCGTGGTGCGCAACGTCCTGTACACGACGCGGGTGGACTGGGGCGCGGTGATCGCCGTGCGCTTCGGCGGCGCCGACCCGTGGCTGACGCTGGACCTGGACGACGGGCAGAACCTGGCGGTCATGGCCGTGCAGCGCGCCGACGGCGCCCACGCCCAGGCCGAGGCCGAGCGGCTGGCGCGGCTGGTGCGCTCGCGCGCGCCGCAGCCCCCGCCGGGCTGAGGCCGCCGCGGGTCCTCACCCGGCGGCCGGGCGCAGCACGCGCCAGCCGGGCCCGTCGGCACCGCCCGGCAGCGCGCTGTCCACCACGACGTCCGCCCGCTCGCGGGTGCCCTCGGCGGCGAACAGCCGGGTCTCCTGCGCGGCCCAGCGCTCCCAGTGCGGGGCGTACACGTCGCCGTCGCGGGCCAGCGCCCGCTCGCGGCGCACGCCGGCCGGGGCCTGCACCCACACCAGGCGCGAGACCCACCGGGCCGCGGCCCGCGCCCCGCAGCCGACGCCCTCGACGACGAGCAGCGGTGCCGGCGGCACCTCGACGACCGCGCCGGGCGCGTCGGCGGTCCAGTCCCAGCGCCGGTAGCGGCCGGGCCGTCCCGCGGCCAGCGGGGTGAGGACGCCGTCGGCCAGCAGCGGCACCGAGACCGCCAGCCCGTCCCAGCCGGGGTAGAGGTCCTCCACGTGCAGCAGCGGGGCCGTCAGCGCGGCCGCCAGGGCCCCGGCCAGCACCGTCTTGCCCGCCCCCGACGGCCCGTCGACAGCCACCAGCCACGGGCGCGCCACGGGCGCGGGAGGGCTCACCAGCGGCAGCAGCCGCTCGACGAGCGCCGCGGTGCCCAGCACGACCTCACCGCCGGCCACGGCGGCCACGGGTCAGAACCAGGTGGGGCACCACGGCTGCTCGGGCGTGGCCAGCAGCGCGTCCAGCCGCCAGGCCCGGTCGGGGGAGGCGCACACCAGCCGCCCGGCGGCCGCCAGCGCGGTCGCGCGGCCGCCGCCCAGCAGCAGCGTCCCCAGCTCGGCCACGCCCAGCGTCACGTCGGGCTCGTCCGCGCACGTCTCGACCTGCCCGCACGTCCACCCGTCCGGGGTGCGCGCCGAGCCCTCGACGGTCAGCCGGACGGTGCCGCCGGCCAGGCCGTCGGGGTCCACGACGCGCAGCACGAGGGAGTCGCGGCCCAGGTAGCGCCGGGCGCACAGGGCGCCGGGCACGTCGAGGACGCGCAGCCACAGGAAGTCGTCGACGGGCTGCTGCTGCGCGGCGCGGGGGTCGGCCAGCAGGTGCGGCAGCAGCTCGTCCTCGGGGCGGTCGCCCGCGCTGACCGAGCGCACCAGGTCCACCGACGCCACGAACCGCCACAGGTCGGCGTAGGCCGCCGTCGTCGTGGCGGTCAGGTCCAGCACGCGCGCCGTGGAGCGCGGCACGCGCCCGGCCCACGCCTCGGTCAGCTCGTACAGGGCGTACCCGTCGGGGTGACCGTCCTCGCCGGAGTGCACGACGAGGTGGGTGCGCCGGTCCGCCGCCGACGGGACGGCGAAGCGCTCGTCCCACCAGCGCCCGTCGCGCTCCAGCCCGCCGGCGCGGGAGCGGCGGGCGCGGTCGTGCACCTCGCGCTGCGCGTCGGTGCCGGCGCGCGGGTCGACCAGCCGCAGCGTCCCCCCGGTGGGGGCGTCGGGGCGCAGGGCCGCCCGGTCGGCGTCCAGCGTCCACGTCGTCGAGCGGGTCGCGGCGCCGAAGCCGAAGCGGCCGTAGATGGGCGCCTCCATCGCGATGAGCGCCGCCAGGGCGTGCCCGGTCTCGCGCGCGCGGTGCAGGTCCTCGCCGAGGAGGTGGCGCAGGACGCCGCGGCGGCGGTGGGTCGGCAGCACGCCCACGGAGCTGACCGCGTCCACGGTGACCGGCCCGGCGCCCGGCAGCGTCAGCTCGGTGTCGAAGGAGCGCAGCGTGCCCACCGGCTCGTCGCCGTCGAAGGCCGCGCGCAGCCGGTGCCCGGCCACGGAGCGGCGGCGGGCGGCGCGCTGCGCCTCGTCGGGCAGCTCCTGCAGCATCGCCACGGCGGGCACGCGGGCCCAGGCGTCCACCGCGTCCGGGTCGTGGCTGTCGACGTCGGCGAACCGCAGGGAGGTCACGCCCGGCACGCTACCCCGGTGATCGCGGGTGCGCCGGGGGAGCGCGCGGGGGCGACTACCCTCCCGGTGTGAGCGTCGCGGTGCGAGTCATCCCCTGCCTGGACGTGGACGCCGGGCGCGTCGTCAAGGGCGTCAACTTCACCGACCTGCGCGACGCGGGCGACCCCGTCGAGCTGGCGCACCGCTACGACGCCGAGGGCGCCGACGAGCTGACGTTCCTCGACGTGACGGCCTCCTCGGGCTCGCGCGAGACCACGTACGACGTGGTGCGCCGCACCGCGGAGCAGGTGTTCATCCCCCTGACCGTCGGCGGCGGGGTGCGCAGCGCCGACGACGTCTCCCGGTTGCTGCGCGCCGGCGCGGACAAGGTGGGCGTCAACACGGCCGCCATCGCCCGCCCGGAGCTGATCCGCGAGATCGCCCACCGCTTCGGCTCGCAGGTCCTCGTCGTCTCCGTCGACGCCCGCCGCACCCCGCCGGGCACGCCCCCGACCCCCTCCGGCTACGAGGTCACCACGCACGGCGGCCGGCGCGGCACGGGCCTGGACGCGGTGGAGTGGGCCGCGCGCGCCGCCGAGCTGGGGGCGGGGGAGGTCCTGCTGAACTCGATGGACGCCGACGGCACGAAGGCCGGCTTCGACCTGGAGATGCTCGCGGCCGTCCGCGCCCGCGTGTCCGTGCCGCTGGTCGCCAGCGGCGGCGCCGGCGCGGTGGAGCACTTCGCGCCCGCGGTGGCCGCGGGCGCCGACGCCGTCCTGGCGGCGAGCGTCTTCCACTTCCAGCAGCTGACGATCGGGCAGGTCAAGGACGCCCTGCGCGCCGACGGCGTCCCCGTGCGCTGAGGGCCCTCAGCCCGCGGCGGGGAAGGCCTGCTGGAAGCGGTGGACGGCCTGCGGGAAGCCGCCGACCTCCACGCGGGCCCGCGAGCGGCGCCCGAAGGCGTGCAGCAGCAGCTCCTGCGGCTGCCCGGTGAGCGTGACGGCGGGCACGCCCTTGCGGACGGCGGCGCGCGGGCCGTCCGGCACGACGAGCACCACGCCCACGCCGGAGCGGTGGTACGCCACCCGGGCCAGGGTGCGCGCGGTGCGCCACAGCGCCCGCGACTCCTGCGCGTCCAGCTCCCGCGGGGTCCAGCCGTCCTGGGCGCGCCGCACGTCCTCGCGGTGGGTGAAGAACTCGGCGAGGTTGACGAGCTCGTCGACGGCGCCCGCGCGCGCCGGGCTCCACGCCGGCGGCCCCGAGCGCACCCGGTCGACGAGCTCGCCGAACGGCAGCGCGGCCAGCTCCTCCTGCACCCGCTCGGCGCGGCGGCCGGCCGCGGGCACCAGCCGCCCCGCGACCCCGCCGAGGGCCACGCCGGGGCGCCCGTCGCGCACGTGCAGGTGCACGAGCAGGTCGCGCACGCTCCAGCCCTCGCACAGCGTCGGCGCGTCGGGGCCGGCGGCCAGCGCGTCGTCGCACAGGCCGGAGCGTTCGCGGGCGGCGAGGGCGGTCACGGCGAGATCGTCGCACGGCGGCCGGGGCGGCGCCGCGGGGCGCCCGCGCCGCCCGCGCGGGTGCCCGCCGCCGCCGCGGGCGGTGCCATCATCGAGCCCGTGCCCGACGCCGTCCCGACCTCCGCCCCGACCCCCGCCCCCGCTGCTCCCGCGCCCGCGCCTGGCCCCGTCCTCGACCCGGCCGTCGCCGCCCTGCTCAAGCGCGACCCGGCCGGCCTGGTGTGCGCCGTCGTGCAGCAGCACGACACCCGCGAGGTGCTCATGGTGGCGTGGATGGACGAGACGGCGCTGGCCAGCACCCTGAGCACGGGCCGGGCGACCTACTGGTCGCGCAGCCGGCGCTCGCTGTGGCGCAAGGGCGACACCTCCGGGCACGTGCAGCACGTCAAGCGCGTCTCGCTGGACTGCGACGGCGACGCCCTCCTCGTGGAGGTCGACCAGGTCGGCGCCGCCTGCCACACCGGCGACCGCACGTGCTTCGACGCCCGCCCGCTGCCGGTCACCGAGGCAGGGCCGAGCGCGTGACCCCCGCCCGCGAGCGCGGCGCCCTGCTCCTGCTGGCGGCCGGCGGGTCGCTGCTGGCGCTGGCGACCGGTGCGCCGCAGTGGCTGGCGGGCGCGGTGGAGACCCCCACCGGTCTCGTGCCGGTGGGCGCCACCGGTCGCGCGGCGGCCCCGCTGGCCACCGCGGCGGCCCTCGTCGGCGCCGCGGCCGCGGTCGCCGCCGCCATCGGCCGCCGCCTGGCCCGCGCGCTGGCCGCCCTCGTGCTGGTGCTGGCCGGGGCGGGCGTGGCCGTCGCCAGCCTCGCGGTCCTCGCGCAGCCGCAGGACGGCCTGGACGCGGCGGCCCGGGCGGCCAGCGCGCGCACGAGCGCGGTGGCCGCCGGTCCCGTCGACGTCTCACCCTGGCCGGTGGTGTCCGCGGCCGGCGGCGCCGCGGCGGCGCTGGCGGGCGCCGGGGTGCTCGTGCGCGGCCGCCGCTGGACGAGCGCCCCCACCTCGCGCCGCTACGAGCGCGACGCCTCCGCGGCCCCCGGCACCCACCCGGCCCCGCGGGCCCCGGAGGTCGCCGAGGACCCGGCCGCGGCGTGGGACTCCCTGACCCGCGGCGACGACCCCACGGGGGGCGGGCCCGCCGGGAGCGGGTCCGCCGGGTCCACGGGACCCGGCGGGTCCGGTCCGTCGCGCTGAGCGGGGGCGCCGGTACCGTGGTCGTCGGCAGGACCGCACGCAGACCGTGACCGAGGAGCGACCGTGACGACCGAGCGACCCGAAGACCAGCACCCCGACGGGGCGCACGACGAGCTCGGCCACGGGCACAGCGTGGCGGCCTGGGCCGGGGTGGGCATCGCCCTCGTCGGCTTCACGATCCTCTGCCTGGCGGTCGTCTTCCCGAGCCTGGTCTGGGGCGTGATCGGCAGCGTGGTGGTCCTCGCCTCGCTCGTCGCGAGCTTCGCGCTGTCCAAGGCCGGGTACGGCGTCAAGGACGCCTCCGGCAAGCCGGTGGGCCTGCGCCGCCCCTCGCACTGACACCCGGCCCGCCGCGGCCACCGACGGCGCGCGTCCCCCCCCCCGCGGGGGGACGCGCGCCGTCGTGCGTGCGGTGGCCGGTGCGCGGGGTGCACGGGCGGCTCGGGGGCGCGCCCGCCCGGGGCTAGCATCGGGGTCGTGACCGTGCTCGACGACATCCTCGCCGGTGTCCGTGAGGACCTGGCCGCCCGGAAGGCGGCCACCTCGCTGGACGAGCTGAAGGAGCGCGCCCACCGCCAGGTGCCCGCCAAGGACGCGGTCGCGGTGCTCAAGCCCCGCGACGAGGGGCAGCGCGGCGTCAAGGTGATCGCGGAGGTCAAGCGCCGCAGCCCCTCCAAGGGCGCGCTGGCCGACATCCCGGACCCGGCGCACCTGGCGGCGCAGTACGAGCTGGGCGGCGCCAGCGTCATCAGCTGCCTGACCGAGCAGCGCCGCTTCGGCGGCAGCCTGGAGGACCTGCGCGCCGTGCGCTGCGCGGTGGACGTCCCCGTGCTGCGCAAGGACTTCGTCGTGGAGTCGTACCAGCTGTGGGAGGCGCGGGCGTGGGGCGCGGACGTCGTCCTGCTCATCGTGGCCGCGCTGGAGCAGGAGGCCCTCGTCTCGCTGGTCGAGCGCACCCGCTCCCTGGGGATGACCGCCCTGGTCGAGGTGCACACCGCCGAGGAGGTGGCCCGCGCGCTCGACGCCGACGCCCGCGTCGTCGGGGTCAACGCCCGGGACCTGAAGACCCTCGAGGTCGACAACGGCCGCTTCGCGGACCTGGCCCCGCTGCTGCCCGACACGGTCGTCAAGGTCGCCGAGTCCGGCGTGCGCGGCCCGCACGACGTGGTCGAGTACGCCCGCGCCGGCGCCGACGCCGTGCTGGTCGGCGAGACGCTCGTGCGCGGGGACGACCCGCGCCGCGCCGTGGCCGACCTCGTCGCGGCCGGCGCCCACCCGGCGGTGCAGGCGGTGCGCCCGTGACCGCGCAGACGCCCTCCCGCAGCCTGGCCGCCGAACGCGGCCCCTACTTCGGCGACTTCGGCGGCCGGTTCGTGCCCGAGGCCCTGGTCGCGGCCCTCGACGAGATCGAGGCCGCGCACACCGCGGCGATGGCCGACGAGGGCTTCCTGGCCGAGCTGGCCGAGCTGCACCGCAGCTACTCCGGGCGCCCGAGCATCATCACCGAGGTGCCGCGCTTCGCCGAGCACGCCGGTGGCGCGCGCGTGCTGCTCAAGCGCGAGGACCTCAACCACACCGGCTCCCACAAGATCAACAACGTGCTGGGGCAGGCGCTGCTGACCCGCCGGATGGGCAAGAAGAGGGTCATCGCCGAGACCGGCGCGGGTCAGCACGGCGTGGCCACGGCGACGGCCGCCGCGCTCATGGGCCTGGAGTGCACGGTCTACATGGGCGAGGAGGACACCCGCCGCCAGGCGCTGAACGTCGCCCGGATGCGTCTGCTGGGCGCTGAGGTCGTGCCCGTCACCGTCGGCACCCGCACCCTCAAGGACGCCGTCAACGAGGCGTTCCGCGACTGGGTGGCCTCCGTGGACACCACCCACTACGTCTTCGGCACGGTCGCCGGTCCGCACCCCTTCCCGGTGCTGGTGCGCGACTACCAGCGCGTGGTGGGCCTGGAGGCCCGCGAGCAGGTGCCGGCGCTGGTCGGCCGCCTGCCGGACGCGGTGTGCGCGTGCGTGGGCGGCGGTTCCAACGCCATCGGGATCTTCCACGCCTTCCTCGACGACCCGCAGGTCGCCCTGTTCGGCTTCGAGGCCGGCGGCGACGGCGTGGACACGCAGCGGCACGCCTCGTCGATCACGGGCGGGGCCGCGGGCGTGTTCCAGGGCTCGCGCAGCTACGTGCTGCAGGACGAGGACGGCCAGACGCTGGACTCGCACTCGATCTCCGCCGGCCTGGACTACCCGGGCGTCGGCCCCGAGCACGCCTGGCTGGCGGCCAGCGGCCGCGCCACGTACCGGCCGGTCACCGACGCGGAGGCCATGGAGGCCTTCCGCCTGCTGTGCCGCACCGAGGGCATCATCCCGGCCATCGAGACCGCGCACGCCCTCGCCGGGGCGCTCGTGGTCGGCCGGGAGCTGGCCGCCCGGCGCGGGCCGGGCGAGGAGCCGCCGGTGGTGCTGGTCAGCCTGTCCGGGCGCGGCGACAAGGACGTGGACACCGCGGCCCGCTGGTTCGGGCTGGTCAGCGACGCCGACCTGGTGGCGTCGGAGGCGGAGCGCGTCGCGGACGCGCCCGAGGAGACGGAGGCCTCCGGGTGGTGAGCGCGGCGCAGCAGCCGGTGGGCGCGACGGGGACGGCGGCGCCCGCCGCCGGCCGGGCCGCGGCGGCCGTGGACCGGGCGCGCGAGGAGGGCCGCGCGGCCCTGGTGGCGTACCTGCCCGTCGGCTTCCCCGACGTGGCCGGCAGCGTGGAGGCCGCGAAGGCGGCCGTCGACGGCGGCGCCGACGTGGTCGAGCTCGGCCTGCCCTACTCGGACCCGACCATGGACGGGGCGACCATCCAGCGCGCCGTCGACGCCGCGCTGGCCGCCCGCACCCGCCCGGCCGACGTGCTGCGCGCGGTCGAGGCCGTGGCCGCCACGGGCGCGGCCGTCCTGGTCATGACCTACTGGCCGCCGGTGGACCGCTACGGCGTCGACCGGTTCGCCGCCGACCTCGCCTCGGCCGGGGGAGCGGGGCTCATCACACCCGACCTCATCCCCGACGAGGCGGGCGCCTGGCTGGCCGCCAGCGACGCCCACGACCTGGAGCGCGTCTTCCTCGTCGCCCCCAGCTCCACCGACGCGCGCCTGGTGCGCACGACGTCCGCCTGCCGCGGCTTCGTCTACGCGGCCTCGCTGATGGGTGTCACGGGCGCCCGCGCCAGCGTGGGCGCCGGGGCCCGCGACCTCGTCGCGCGCACCCGCGCCGCCGGCGCCGAGCGCGTGTGCGTCGGCCTGGGCGTGTCCACCCCGGAGCAGGCGCAGGAGGTCGCCGGCTACGCCGACGGCGTCATCGTCGGCTCCGCGTTCGTCTCCCGACTGCTCGAGGCGCCCTCGCGCGCCGAGGGCGTGCGGGCCGTGGGTGCCCTGGCCGCCGACCTGTCGGCCGGCGTGCGGCGCCGCTGAGGCCCGCCCGGGCCACCGGAACCCCCCGCCGGGCCCGGGAGTCGTACCCGCGGGAGGGCGCTCGCGCGCTCCCGCCCGCCCGCGGGCCCGCCCGCGGGCGTCCGCGCGTCCCGTGAGGAGTCCCTTCGTGAGCAGCAAGAAGCGCCCCGGCGGCAACCCCGCCCGCGCCGGCCAGGCCGAGGACGCGCGCGAGGCCCGGCGCGCCAGGGCCGCGGCGCTGCGCGAGCGCGAGCTGGCCCGCGAGCGCCGGCGCCGGGTGACGCTGGTCACCACCGCGGTCGTCGTGGCCCTCGCGGTCGTGGCCACCGTCGTCGTCCTCGTGGTGCGCCAGCGCGACGCGGCCACCTCGACCGAGGGCGCGACACCGGCCGCCGCCACCTCCGCCTCCGGCGGCATCGTGCTGGAGGGCAGCCCCGCCGAGGGCGAGGCGCCCACGGTCGACGTGTGGCTGGACTACCAGTGCCCCTTCTGCGCGCAGCTGGAGGACACCACCGGCGAGGCGCTGACCGAGCTGGCCGCCGAGGGCGAGGCGCGCGTGGTCGTGCACGCCGTCAGCTTCCTGGACGCCAACCTGCGCAACGACTCCTCCGAGCGGGCGGCCGCCGCGGCCGCCGCGGCCGCCGAGCAGGACCGCTTCGCCGAGTACACGCGGGTGGTCTTCGCCGACCAGCCCGGTCACGACGGCAACCCGGGCGCCGAGGGCGACGGGTACACCGACGAGCAGCTGCGCGCCTTCGCCGAGGAGGCCGGCGTGCCGGACCTGGAGGCCTGGCAGCGCGCCTACGACGAGGGCACCTACGTCGGGTACGTGCGCCGGGTGGAGGCCGCGCGCGCCGAGCAGGGCGTGCAGGGCACCCCGACCGTGCGGCTGACCCCGGCCGACGGCGGGGAGGCGACCGACCTGGACGCCTCCCGCCTCCTGGACGCCCAGGGCCCGCAGTACCTGCGCGAGCAGGTCGCCGCGGTGGCCGCCCCGTGACCGCCGGCCTGAGCGCCGGCCTGGCCGCCGCGATCCCGAGCCCCACGCAGGCGGTCTGGTACCTGGGCCCGGTGCCCGTGCGCGCCTACGCGCTGTGCATCGTGCTGGGCATCGTGCTGGGCCTGTGGATCACCGACCGGCGCTGGCGCGCGCGCGGCGGCCGCAAGGACTTCGCCCTCGACGTGGCCGTGTGGGCGGTGCCGCTGGGCATCGTCGGTGCCAGGCTCTACCACGTCGTCACCTCCCCGGACGCGTACTTCGGTCCCGGCGGGGATCCGGTGCGTGCCCTGTACGTGTGGGACGGCGGCCTGGGGATCTGGGGGGCCATCGCCCTGGGGGCCGTGGGCGCGTGGATCGCCTGCCGTCGCGCGGGCTACCGGTTCGCGCCGTTCGCCGACGCCATCGCCCCCGGTCTCCTGGTGGCGCAGGCCGTCGGCCGCTGGGGCAACTGGTGGAACAACGAGCTGTACGGGCGCGAGACCGACCTGCCGTGGGCGCTGGAGGTGCACCGCTGGGACGGCTCCGCCGGCCGCGCCGTCACCGGCCCGGACGGCACCGCCGAGGTGCTGGGCACCTTCCACCCCACGTTCCTGTACGAGTCGCTGTGGTGCTTGCTGGCCGCGGGCGTCCTCGTGCTGGCCGACCGGCGCTGGCGGCTGCGGCACGGGCAGGCCTTCCTGCTGTACGTGGTGCTGTACACGGCCGGGCGCTCGGTCACGGAGGCGCTGCGCGTGGACGACGCCACGATCATCGCGGGCCAGCGGGTCAACACCTGGGTCAGCGCGGTGGTGCTGCTGGTGGCCCTGGTCGCGCTGGTGGTCTCCCGCCGCCGTCACGGCGGTGGTCCGGACCAGCCGCTGGAGCGGGTACCGTCCTCCCTGGCCACCCCGGCGGACACCCCGTCCGGAGGGCCGGCCGACGGTGACGCCCGTCCCGTCGACCCTGAGCGCTCGGCGCAGCCACGGACCGTGAGCGAGCCGGTCAGCGGCTCTCGAGAGGACCCGCGCGAGGACGGCGCCGCACCACGGTGACGCCGGTTCGTGATGGTTCGGTGACGACCCGGCGGCGCTGAAGCGTCGGTCCTGGGCGTTACAGTGAGGTGAACGTGGGCCAGCGCCGCCCCTCGTTCGACGCGTGCCCGCCGGGCGCGCGGCCAGCCCAGCGAGAGTCGGACTCGCCCGGGGACGACCCACGTCGCCGCCCGGGACTCCCCCTGTCCACCGAGGCCCTGCGGGTCTCACCTCCGAGGACGGTGCACCCATGTCGTTCCCCCTCGCGCCGCGGACCCCCGCGGACCGCACGACCAACCCGCTGCCCTTCTCCGCGCTGCCGGCCGAGGCGGGCCTGTACGACCGCGCCTCCGAGAAGGACGCCTGCGGCGTCGCCTTCGTGGCGACGATGCGCGGTGAGCCCGGGCACGACATCGTCCAGCACGCCCTGACGGCCCTGCGCAACCTCGACCACCGCGGCGCGGTGGGCGCCGAGACGACCACGGGCGACGGCGCCGGGATCCTGACCCAGGTCCCCGACGAGTTCCTGCGCGCCGTGACCGCGGAGCTGGGCGTCGAGCTGCCCGCCAAGGGCGCCTACGCGGTCGGCAACGCCTTCCTGCCCGTCGACCCCGACGAGCGGGCAGCCGCCGTCGCGCGCGTGGAGGAGATCGCCGCCGAGGAGCAGGTGCGCGTCCTGGGCTGGCGCGACGTGCCGGTGACCGCCGACCTCGTCGGCGCGCAGGCCCGCGCCTGCATGCCCTTCTTCGCACAAGTCTTCGTCGAGGGCCTGGCCGGTGAGACGGGCATCGACCTGGACCGGCGCGTGTACGCGGTGCGCAAGCGCGCCGAGCGCGAGCTGGGCGTGTACTTCCCCTCGCTGTCGGCGCGGACGCTCGTCTACAAGGGCATGCTGACCACCGGTCAGCTGGAGCCCTTCTTCCCCGACCTGTCCGACCGCCGCTTCACCAGCGAGCTGGGCCTGGTCCACTCCCGCTTCTCCACGAACACGTTCCCCTCGTGGCCGCTGGCGCACCCCTTCCGCACGATCGCCCACAACGGCGAGATCAACACGGTCAAGGGCAACCGCAACTGGACGGCCGCGCGCGAGTCGACGATGAGCACCCCGCTCATCCCGGGCGACGTGCAGCGGCTGGGCCCGGTGTGCGCGACGGAGGGCTCGGACTCGGCCTCCTTCGACGAGGTCCTGGAGCTGCTGCACCTGGCGGGGCGCTCCCTGCCGCACGCGGTGCTGATGATGATCCCCGAGCCGTGGGAGAACAACACCGAGATGGACCCGGCCCGCCGGGCCTTCTACGAGTTCCACGCCATGTCCGCCGAGCCGTGGGACGGCCCGGCCAACCTGGTCTTCACCGACGGCACCGTCATCGGCGGCGTCCTGGACCGCAACGGCCTGCGCCCCTCCCGCTACTGGGTCACCGACGACGGCCTGGTGGTCCTGGCCAGCGAGGTCGGCGTCCTCGAGCTCGACCCCGCCTCGATCGTCTCCCGCGGGCGCGTGGCCCCGGGCAAGATGTTCCTCGTCGACACCGCCCGCGGGCGCATCGTCGACGACGAGGAGGTCAAGGCGGAGCTGGCCGCGGCCCAGCCGTACGCGGAGTGGCTGAAGAACGTCGTGCACCTGGGCGACCTGCCCCCGCGCGAGCACGTCGTGCACACCCACGCCTCGGTGGCGCGCCGGCAGCAGACCTTCGGCTACACCGAGGAGGAGCTGCGCCTCATCCTCGCGCCGATGGCGCGCGCGGGCGCCGAGCCGATCGGCTCGATGGGCTCCGACACCCCGCTGGCCGTCCTGTCGGACCGCCCCCGGCTGCTCTTCGACTACTTCACGCAGCTGTTCGCGCAGGTGACCAACCCGCCGCTGGACGCGATCCGCGAGGAGCTGGTCACCTCGCTGATGACCATCGCGGGCCCGCAGCAGAACGTCCTGACGGAGTCCCCGGCGCACTGCCACCAGCTGGTGCTGCCCTTCCCGGTCATCGACAACGACGAGCTCGCCAAGATCGTCCACATCGACCGCGACCGCCGCAACCCGGGCCGCACGACGCACACCGTCAAGGGCCTGTACCGGGTCGCCGGCGGTGGCGCGGAGCTGGCCCGGCGCATCGAGGAGATCCGCGCGGAGGTCTCGCGCGCCATCGCCGACGGCGCCGTCTTCGTCGTGCTCTCCGACCGCGACTCCACCTCCGAGCACGCGCCGATCCCGTCGCTGCTGCTGACCTCGGCGGTGCACCACCACCTGGTGCGCCAGAAGCTGCGCACCCAGGTCGGTCTGATCGTCGAGGCCGGCGACGTGCGCGAGGTGCACCACGTCGCGCTGCTCATCGGCTACGGCGCCGCGGCGATCAACCCGTACCTGGCGATGGAGACGGTCGAGGACCTCGTCCGCACCGGCGTCATCACCAACGTCGACGCCCAGACCGCCGTGAGGAACCTCATCAAGGCGCTGGGCAAGGGCGTGCTGAAGGTGATGTCCAAGATGGGCATCTCGACGGTCGCCTCCTACCGCGGCGCGCAGGTCTTCGAGGCCATCGGCCTGAGCCAGACGCTGGTGGACGAGTACTTCACCGCCACCACCTCGCGCCTCGGCGGCGTCGGCCTCGACGTCCTGGCCGAGGAGGTCTCCCGCCGCCACCGCGTCGCCTACCCCGTCGAGGGGCAGGAGCGCGCGCACCGGCGCCTGGAGGTCGGCGGGGAGTACCAGTGGCGCCGCGAGGGCGAGCCGCACCTGTTCGACCCCGAGACGGTCTTCAAGCTCCAGCACTCCACCCGCCAGCGCAACGAGCAGGTGTACCGCGAGTACACCCAGCGGGTGGACGAGCAGTCCGAGCGGCTCATGACGCTGCGCGGCCTGCTGCAGCTGAAGAAGGGCGTGCGCGAGCCCGTGCCGCTGGAGGAGGTCGAGCCGGTCAGCGAGATCGTCAAGCGCTTCTCCACCGGCGCGATGAGCTACGGCTCGATCAGCCAGGAGGCCCACGAGGTCCTGGCCGTCGCCATGAACAGGCTGGGCGGCAAGTCCAACACCGGTGAGGGCGGCGAGGACGTCGACCGCCTGCTGGACCCGGTGCGCAACTCGGCGATCAAGCAGATCGCCTCCGGCCGCTTCGGCGTCACCAGCAGCTACCTCACGCACGCCACCGACCTGCAGATCAAGGTCGCCCAGGGCGCCAAGCCCGGCGAGGGCGGGCAGCTGCCCGGGCACAAGGTCTACCCGAACATCGCGAAGACGCGGCACTCCACGCCGGGCGTCGGGCTGATCTCCCCGCCGCCGCACCACGACATCTACTCGATCGAGGACCTCGCCCAGCTCATCCACGACCTGAAGAACTCCAACCCCGCGGCGCGCGTGCACGTCAAGCTCGTCTCCGAGGTCGGGGTCGGCACGGTCGCCACGGGCGTGTCCAAGGCCAAGGCCGACGTCGTGCTCATCTCCGGCCACGACGGCGGGACGGGCGCCGCGCCGCTGACGAGCCTCAAGCACGCCGGCGGGCCCTGGGAGCTGGGCCTGGCCGAGACGCAGCAGACGCTCGTGGTCAACGGCCTGCGCGACCGCATCTCGGTGCAGGTCGACGGTCAGCTGAAGACCGGCCGCGACGTGGTCGTGGCGGCGCTGCTGGGCGCGGAGGAGTACGGCTTCGCCACCGCACCGCTCGTGGTCGCCGGCTGCATCATGATGCGCGTGTGCCAGCTGGACACCTGTCCGGTCGGCGTCGCCACCCAGAACCCCGAGCTGCGCGCCCGCTTCACGGGCCAGGCCGACCACGTCGTGAACTTCTTCGAGTTCCTGGCGCAGGAGGTGCGCGAGCTGCTCGCCTCCCTGGGCTTCCGGTCCCTGCAGGAGGCCGTCGGGCACGTCGAGGTCCTCGACACCCGCCGCGCCGTGGCGCACTGGAAGGCCTCGGGCCTGGACCTGTCGCCGATCCTGCACGCTCCCGCGGCGCCGGAGGGCACCACGCTGCACTGCTCGGTCACCCAGGACCACGCGCTGGAGAAGGCCCTGGACCACGTGCTCATCGAGCGCAGCGCCGAGGCCCTGGAGAACGGCACACCGGTGCGCTTCGAGCTGCCGATCCGCAACGTCAACCGCACCGTGGGCACGATGCTCGGGCACGAGCTGACGCTGCGCCACGGCGAGCGGGGGCTGCCGGAGGGGACGATCGACGTCACCCTCACCGGTTCGGGCGGGCAGTCCTTCGGCGCCTTCCTGCCGCGCGGCATCACGCTGCGCCTGGTGGGCGACACCAACGACTACGTCGGCAAGGGCCTGTCCGGCGGTACGGTCGTGGTCCGGCCCGACCGCGCCTCGGCCGTGCGCGAGCGCGACATCGTCGCCGGCAACGTCATCGGCTACGGCGCCACCAGCGGCAAGCTGTTCCTGCGCGGGGAGGTCGGCGAGCGCTTCTGCGTGCGCAACTCCGGCGCCACCGCCGTCGTGGAGGGCGTGGGCGACCACGCGCTGGAGTACATGACGGGCGGGGAGGTGGTCGTCCTGGGCCGCACGGGCCGCAACGTGGCCGCCGGCATGTCCGGCGGGTTCGCCCACGTGCTCGACCTCAAGGAGCACCGGGTCAACCACGACATGGTCTCGCTGCGCCCCCTGGACGACGAGGCCGCCGCCCGCGTCCACGACCTGCTCGTGGAGCACCGGGAGAACACCGACTCCCCGCTGGCCGCCCGGCTCCTCGCCGACTGGGGCGCCGCGCGCCAGCGCTTCACCACCATCGTCCCGCGGGACTTCCAGCGCGTGCTGGACGTCCGGGCCAAGGCCGTCGACGAGGGCTTGGAGCCCGACTCCGACGCCGTGCTCACCCGCATCATGGAGGCTTCTCATGGTTGATCCCCGGGGGTTCCTGCGGGTCCGCGAGCGCGAGCTGCCGCCGCGCCGGCCGGTCCCGCTGCGCCTGATGGACTGGCGCGAGGTGTACGAGAAGCAGGACACCGACCAGCTGCGCCGGCAGGCGGGCCGCTGCATGGACTGCGGCATCCCGTTCTGCCACAGCGCCTGCCCGCTGGGGAACCTCATCCCCGAGTGGAACGACCTGGTCACGCGCGGGGACTTCGCCGAGGCCTCCGAGCGCCTGCACGCGACGAACAACTTCCCGGAGTTCACGGGCAAGCTGTGCCCGGCCCCGTGCGAGTCGGCGTGCGTGCTGGGCATCAACCAGCCGCCGGTGACCATCAAGCAGGTCGAGGTGATGATCGCCGAGACGGCCGCCGAGCGCGGCTGGCTGGAGCCGCGCCCGCCGGAGCGCCTGACGGGCAAGACCGTCGCCGTCGTCGGCTCCGGCCCGGCGGGCCTGGCGGCCGCGCAGCAGCTGACCCGGGCCGGTCACACCGTCGCCGTCTTCGAGCGCGACGACAAGATCGGCGGGCTGATGCGCTACGGCATCCCCGAGTTCAAGATGGAGCGCGCCGTCCTGGACCGCCGGCTGGCGCAGATGGAGGCCGAGGGCACCCGCTTCCGCCCCGGTGTCGACATCGGCACCGACATCACCGGTGAGCAGCTGCGCGAGCGCTACGACGCCGTCGTGGTCGCCACGGGTGCCACCCAGTGGCGCGAGGTGGACGTCCCCGGCCGGGAGCTGGCCGGGATCCACCAGGCGATGGAGTTCCTGCCGCCGACCAACCGCGTCGCGGTGGGCGAGGAGCGGCCGCACGACTACATCGACGCCCACGGCCTGGACGTGGTCATCATCGGCGGCGGCGACACCGGCTCCGACTGCTACGGCACCTCGCTGCGCCAGGGC
Source organism: Kineococcus haloalkalitolerans (assembly GCF_050871905.1). Lineage (NCBI taxonomy): Bacteria > Bacillati > Actinomycetota > Actinomycetes > Kineosporiales > Kineosporiaceae > Kineococcus > Kineococcus haloalkalitolerans. The sequence continues at coordinate 2,901 of NZ_JBJLSH010000020.1, read as the reverse complement.
GCGCGCTCGGTGACGCAGCTGGACATCTACCCGCAGGCGCCGGGGGAGCGGGCCGACGCCGAGCCGTGGCCCACGATGCCCAAGGTGTTCACCGTGTCCTCCTCGCACGAGGAGGGCGGGCGCCGGGAGTTCTCCGCCAGCACCAAGGCGCTGCTGGGCGACGAGGACGGGCGCGTGCGCGCCCTGCAGATCGTCGAGGTGCGCAAGGTCGACGGCACCTGGACCCCCGTGGAGGGCTCCGAGCGGGAGCTGCCCGCGCAGCTGGTGCTGCTGGCCATCGGCTTCTCCGGCCCGGAGGCCGGCCCGCTGGTGCAGCAGCTGGGCCTGGCGCAGGACGAGCGCACGCGCTTCGCGCGCACGCCGGGCTACGCCACCACCACCCCGGGCGTGTTCGTCGCCGGGGACGCCGGGCGCGGGCAGTCGCTCATCGTCTGGGCCATCGCCGAGGGCCGGGCGTGCGCCGCGGCCGTGGACGAGTACCTCATGGGGGACACGGCTCTGCCGGCGCCGGTGCGCGCCGACGCCAAGCCGCTGACCGTCTGAGCGCCGCCCCGCACGCGCGAGGGGGCCTCCCGGTGCGACCGGGAGGCCCCCTCGCGCGTGCCCGCGGGCGCTCAGCCGGCCCGGTTCACCAGGCGGCGACCTGCTCGCGGTCGTAGCTCCACACGGCCGTGTCGCTGATGACCGTCACGTCGGCGGCGTGCCCGCGCAGCCCGCGCGCGGCGGCGGCCTCGCCGACCTTCTCCAGCGCCCGCTGGGCGGCGCTCTCGGCGTCCAGGCCGTCGCCGTCGACGCTGATGACCACGTCGTGCTCGGGCGCCTCGACGTCCTCCACGCGCGGGTGGGCGGCCTGCAGCTGGCGCACCAGCCCGGCGAGGTCGTCGGCGGACCAGGTGCCGTCGGGGTGCAGGCGCACGTAGACGGCGTACTCGTGGTCGAGGTCGCCCATGCCCTCCTCGATGAGCTCGTCGATCTCCAGGTCCACGGCGGTGCCCTGCACCAGCGCGTCGTCCCCGCGCGCGCGGTCGGGGCGGTCGAGGCGGTCGTCGTGTCGGCCCAGCACGTCCATGCCGCCAGCATGACCGCTCCCGCCGCCGGCGCACGTCGAGGTCCCCCGGGCGCCGGAGGACCTCCACGACCTCCCCACGAGCCGGTGGTGCCGCCCGGTGCGCGGCGCGGGACGGCCGCCCCCTAGGCTCGGAGCATGCGCAGAGCCAAGATCGTCTGCACGCTCGGGCCGGCCGTGGACGGCGAGGAGCGGGTGCGGGCGCTGGTGGACGCCGGGATGGACGTCGCCCGGATGAACCTCAGCCACGGGTCCCAGGACGAGCACCGGGCCCGGTACGAGACCGTGCGGGCCGCCGCGGAGGCGTCGGGCCGCGCCGTCGGCATCTTCGCCGACCTGCAGGGTCCGAAGATCCGCCTCGGCAAGTTCGCCGACGGACCCCACGACCTCGCGGTCGGCGACGTCTTCACCATCACGACGGAGGACGTCCTCGGCACGAAGGACCTGTGCTCGACCACCTACGAGGGCCTGCCCGGCGACGTCTCGCCCGGCGACCGCATCCTCATCGACGACGGCAAGGTCGGCCTCGACGTCCTGGAGGTGGACGGCCCGCGCGTGGTGACCCGCTGCGCGGTCCCCGGCCCGGTGTCGAACAACAAGGGCATCAACCTGCCGGGCGTGGCCGTCAGCGTGCCGGCGCTGTCGGACAAGGACGTCGACGACCTGCGCTTCGCCCTGCGCCTGGGCGTCGACATGGTGGCGCTGTCGTTCGTGCGCAGCGCCGCCGACGTCGACGACGTGCACCGGATCATGGCGGAGGAGGGCGTCACCGTCCCCGTCATCGCCAAGATCGAGAAGCCGCAGGCCGTGGACAACCTGCGCGAGATCGTGGCGGCCTTCGACGGCATCATGGTCGCGCGCGGCGACCTGGGCGTGGAGCTGCCGCTGGAGGAGGTCCCCCTCGTCCAGAAGCGCGTCATCGAGCTGGCCCGCCGCCAGGCCAAGCCGGTCATCGTGGCCACGCAGATGCTCGAGTCGATGATCACCAGCCCGCGGCCCACCCGCGCCGAGGCGTCGGACTGCGCCAACGCGGTCCTGGACGGCGCGGACGCCCTCATGCTGTCCGGCGAGACGAGCGTGGGCGCCTTCCCGTTCGAGGCCGTGCGGACGATGGCCCGCGTCATCGAGAACACCGAGGCGCACGGCGGCGAGCGCATCGCCCCGCTGGGCACCACCCCGCACACCAAGGGCGGGGCGGTCACCCTGGCCGCCTCAGAGATCGGCAAGCAGCTGGACGCGAAGCTGCTGGTGACCTTCACCCAGAGCGGCGACTCCGCGCGCCGGCTCTCGCGCCTGCGCTCGGCCATCCCGCTGCTGGCGTTCACGCCTGAGGAGGCGGTCCGCCGCCGCCTGGCGCTCAGCTGGGGCACCGAGCCGGAGTACGCGCCGTTCATCAACACCACGGACGAGATGGTCAAGGCCGTCGACGCCCGCCTGCAGGAGATGGGCCGCTGCGCGGTCGGCGACCTCGTGGTCATCGTGGCCGGTGCCCCCCCGGGCATCGTCGGCTCGACCAACGCCGTGCGCGTGCACCGCATCGGCGACGCGACCGCGGGCGTGTCCTCGGCCTACGCCTGAGGCGTGGGCGGGACGGGGGGGGGGGGGGGGGGGGGGGGGGGGGGGGGGGGGGGGGGGGGGGGGGGGGGGGGGGGGGGGGGGGGGGGGGGGGGGGGGGGGGGGCGGGGGGGGGGGGCTTCGGGGCGGCGTTGCTGCTCGACGGGTGGGTGCTGCTGGGCCGGCCGGACCTGCGCGCCCAGGAGGAGGCGCTGCGCCGGTGGACGGCCGCGGCCTCCCTCGTGCGCGGTGCCGGGCAGGGCGGCGCGGTGGTCGTCGTC